>JAHLWJ010000217.1 GCA_019057975.1 Promethearchaeota archaeon
CTTCCATTTTAGTAGATAATTTTATACTATTTGGGTAGCTGGTTAATAACAATTGACCAATTTACTTGAGTTAGCTGGTTACTTGGTTAATTAGTTAGCTAGTTAAAAATACAGATACAAGATTTATTAATCGTTAGTTTTAAATACAAGTTTTCAGTTATTGGTTATCAGTTTTTATAATCATAAGTTTATTAACTTTTCTGTCATTACCAGCTCCGATTTCTCGGAGTGTGGCAATCTCAAGTTGAGATTGCTTCCCCCATTTTCGCGGGGGCAGGCTTACTTCGTTTCGCTATGACATTTCTGTTTTTCCATTCTGAATTCTGTCTTCTGACTTCCTAACTAGCCAACCAAGTAACCAGCTAACAAACTAACTAATTATACACGCTACCCGCCCTACGCTAAACGCTACACTATAATATACTAACGACTATTCACTAACATCTAATCTCATTTCTAATCAATATCGCTCTTTGCAAATCTCGGTTAAAAGGATTTAAATCTTTGCCAGCTAACATTTGCAAATAAGCAGGTTGAATCAATAACATTAATTTATTTAGAGTACCTAATTTAAGATGGGGAATTATCCCTAACTCTACTCCAAACCTTAATTTAGATAAAAGTTCCATTGCCTCCGCCGAAGAGATGATACGGGAACTACTCAAGATACCGTAAGCTCTCCAGGCTTGATCTTCCAATTGATTTTTAGAATTAGATAAAAGTTCTTTCCTTACCTTCTGCTCCTTGTTTATTATCTGTTGATTAACCTTTTCTAAATTGTCAATAATTTCTTCTTCGGAAAGACCTAAAGTAATTTGATTGGAAACCTGAAATAAATTTCCCATTACTTCAGTTCCCTCTCCATAAAATCCTCTTACCACATAGCCTATTTTAGATATGGCTTTCAATATGTCATTTATACCATTTATCATTACTAATGCCGGTAAATGTAACATTACGGAAGCTCTCATCCCGGTTCCTACATTAGTGGGACAGGAAGTTAGATATCCTTCTTTTTCGCTAAAAGCATAGGTTACCTTTTTTTCAATTTCATCATCAATCTTATTAATAAGTTTCCAAATATTACTTAATTGTAATCCTGGAAGTAAATATTGAATTCGAAAATGGTCTTCCTCGTTAATCATTATGCTCAATGTCTCTTTTTGATTAAAAATACAACCCCTATAAAAACGTTTCTCTCTGGCATGATAAATACTAATTAGGTGTTTTTCAACTAAAAATTGATTTTCCTGGGGAGTCAACTCATCTAATAAAAGTAAATTAGAATCCCTAAAAAGAGAATCTTGTTCTATAACCTTTCGACTAAGCTCAAATATATTCTTTAGTTCGGCTTGTTCAGCCCTTGGGGAAAAAGGAATGCCTTCCACATTTCGAGCCAATCTAATTCTTGAGCTTATTACAATATTAGATAAAGGACCTTGTCCATTGGTCCATTCAGCGGTAGATTCTTTCAAATTTTGCAATATTATACTGTTATCTTTATTTAGCATTTTTTTTCCTTAATACTCCTTCAAGCTTCAATATCTCATCTCTCATTTTTGCTGCCTTCTCGTATTCTTCTTTTAATACTAGTTCCTGCAATTCCTTTCTGAGTTGTTTGACCTTTCTTACTTTATTTAACTTGCCCCTGGAGTGTCGGGGGATTTTCCCCACATGCTCACTATTTCCATGCAACCTTCTTAAAAGAGGAGTCAATTGTTCTCTGAAATCCTGATAACATATGCTGCAGCCTAATTTACCAGACCGTTTAAAGTCATTATAGGTTAGTTGACAATTACTACACTTTATCTCTTTGTCCGTAATAATTCCTTCCTCTTTGTGGTAAAGATCTATGGCGTTTAACAGGCCGGCCAGTAGATCATTAATATCAAACTGAGGAAGAGGAAGTACGGAAAATTTATCACCAAAGAGAGGGGCACAAGTTTTGCATAGATAAATCTCTGTTTTTTGTCCTCCAATAATTTTAGTAAAAGTTATGGTAGCTTCTTTTTTCTTACATATTTGACATAACATTTATATTTAGTTTTCCTCCAATATTTCTTATCATTTCCCACTTACTTAAGTTCCGTTTAAATTATAATTTATAGCATAAATAATTGTCAATTACTTCACGTCCAACTGATTCAGTAAATAATTTTTCTTTGAATCATTTTCGTTTTATTCCAGCTCCTTATTGCTGATTTAAACATTCTATATTTAAACACTTCGGTGCTTATTTCTTATTTTATAAACTTCAATATCAATTCCATCACTTCATTAATCATATCCTGAGAGATATCATCAGAAGAAACAGATGAATCAAACCAGGAATTAACATGGTTCTCTAAGATTAGTTTACTTGCTTGATTAAGGGCTGACTTAACCGCAGCCATTTGAACCATAATATCCGAACAGGGTCTTTCTTCGATAACCATCCCCTGAATACCTCTGATTTGGCCTTCTATCCTTTTTAATCGGCTTAATATTTTTATTTTTTCTAATCGATTAAAGTATGAGTCATTCATATTGGTGACAATACATCCCATATTTATTATACCCTATAGGGGTATATTAATAATATAACTAAATATCCGAATTGTCAAGCTTTCTCGTATATCGTATACCATATTGTATACATAATTTGTTAGTTGGTTAGCTAGTTACCTGGTTAACTGGTTAAGGAAACAGAAGAAGGAAGCCCTATTAGTATCTCATGAAGATAGTTAGCCGATTAGCCAGTTTACCGGTTGCCCGGTTGATGAATTAAGATCAGGTTGGTTAACTATTTTAGCTAACTTTTATCTTACAACTGAGAACTCGTATTTGAAATTAATAACTATAATTAACTGGCCAACTGGTAAACAGGGTAACTGGGTAACCAACTAGCTAATTAACTTGTATTTTGTATTTTTCTTACACTTATTACCCGTACCTATACGCTAAACGCTACCCGCTCTACGCTAATTCTATACTAACGACTAATCGATTGGCTAACTAAATAATAGCGTGATATAATAATTTAAAGATAATTTTTTAGTTTATTTACAATTATATGACAAAAATATATCAAAAAAGAAAAGGTAAATATTCTTAGAATAAGTTTGATATGGAAAAATGAAGGAAAATAATAATATAGCAGAAAAAGAAGAAGAAATAAAATTCTTAGCAGACAGAATGTTGGGTAAATTAGTTAAATGGCTGCGCATTTTAGGCTACGATACCACTTACCCTTCCTTCAGTGATGATTTATCTCTCATCCTAATTGCCCGGCAAGAGAATAGAATATTACTAACCAGAGATACTAATCTAATTAAAAGACGGAACATCTGTGATTTTTTATTTATAAAAAGTGATCAATGGGAAGAACAATTATTAGAAGTAATAAGGGGATTAAAATTAAAAATTGATTTTGGTCCAAAAATATTTTCTCGTTGTTCTCTATGCAACACCCCCACTAAAAATATTGATAAAAAAGAAGTTAAAACCCGTGTGCCTCCTTATGTATTTTTAACTCAGGACAAGTTTGTTTATTGCCCTTCTTGTAAAAAATATTACTGGAGAGGGACTCACTGGCAAAGAATGGCAAAAATAATTAAAGAATTGTCCTTTAATGGATCAGGAAATAACTCTTAAAGGATAAACTAAAAATCGCTCCCTCATAATTTTAATTAAAATATATTTTTATTTTTCTGGTAAAACCTCTATGCCAGGAAGTTTTTTCCCACCTAAAAATTCTAAAGAAGCTCCACCGCCGGTAGAAATATGAGTCATCTTCGCTGCTAACCCTGCATTTTCGATTGCAGCAATAGAATCTCCGCCACCAATTATCGTTACGGCTTTCCCCTCCATATCTGCCAATATTTTTGCTATTCTATTGGTTCTCTTAGCATATTTTTTTATCTCAAATATTCCTACCGGTCCATTCCAGAATATAGTCCTTGCCATTTTAATCTCTTTTTCAAATATGGCCATAGATTTGTCGCCCAAATCTACTCCTATTACATCCTTAGGAATATCCTTTATTTCTACCACTTTACTCTCTGTTCTTTCTGTCGCTTCTTTGGCTATTTCTAAATCAACCGGTAAAATTATTTTATTTCCCTGTTCTTCGGCTTTCTTTAACATTTTCTTAACTATTCCTAAGTCATACTCTTCTAATAGTAAATTGCGTACCTTATGCCCTAAAGCAGCTAAACAGGTATAGCTCATTCCACCGGCAATCAATATTCTATCTGCAATATCTAATAAATTCTGGACAATTTCTATTTTCCCGGATACCTTTGCTCCCCCCAATAGTACCACAAAAGGACTTTTGGGATTCTCCAATAAATTGCTCAACACCTCTATTTCTCTAGCCATTAAAAATCCGGCATAAGATGGCAACATCCTGGCTACACCAACAGTAGAAGCGTGAGCTCGGTGAGCTGTACCAAAAGCATCGTTTACAAAAATATTAGCCAATTTAGCCAACGTCCTGGAAAATTCCGGATTGTTTTTTTCTTCTTCAGGATGAAATCTTAAATTTTCTAATAGTGCTATTTCGCCTGGTTGTAATTTCACAATTTCTTCTTCTACTTCTTTGCCTATACAATTATCAAGTTTTTTAACTTTCTGCCCTAATAATTCACTCAATCTAAGGGCAACAGGGTTAAGTCTTAATTTCTCTACTATCTTCCCTTTGGGACGGCCTAAATGGCTCATCAAAATCACTTTAGCTTGATGAGAAGTTAAATATTTAATAGTAGGAAGAGCTGCCTTTATCCTTGTATCATCAGTAATCTCTAATTCTTTGTTTAGAGGAACATTAAAATCAACCCTAACCAATACTCTTTTATTTGCTAATTGATTTTTATCTAAATCTTTGATAGTCCTTTTTTGCATCTTATACAACCTCCAATTTTCTAAATAGCTGTATAACGTTTAATTTTAATACTCTATACATAATTCGATTTAATACAACAAATTTAATTATACAACTAAAAAATCTACTAATCAATAAAATTTATAAAATTGTCATTTGTAGGATTTCACTTTTTAAAAATGCACCAAACAAACACCCCTGTTAAGTTTTTTAGTTAAAAGTAGCTGCTAAAAAAGCAGCGACCAGGATGGCAGGGAGTAGATTTCCTATCTTAATCTTTTTTATCTTCAATAATCCAAAGCCTATTCCTAATATTAAAATTCCTCCCACTGCAGTCATCTCGTTTATTACTTCCGGGGAGAGAAAATCTTTTATTGATCGGGCCAGCAGGGTAATTCCTCCCTGATATAAAAAAACTGGAATCGCAGAAAACAATACTCCTAATCCCATGGCGGCAGTAAAAGCGATAGAGGTGAGTCCATCTAATAAAGATTTAGTATAAAGTATATCCGGATTACCGCTTAATCCCTCTTTTAGGGCACCCATTATTGCCATGGACCCTACACAATATAGCAGGCTGGCAGTTACAAATCCTTCTACAAATCTTTCTGAAGAATTACTGCTTTTAAATTTTAGCTTAACTCTTTCTCCAAATTTTTCCAGACCTTCTTCAATGCCTATCACCTCTCCAATTATCCCGCCTATTGTCAGAGAGAATATCAGCAATAATATATTATCTGTTTTAAGAGCCATTTGCATACCAATCAATAGGGAAGCTAGCCCCAAGGCTTGCATAACAATCTTCCCAATCTTTTCAGGAAATTTACTCTTTAAAATAAATCCCACTGAACACCCTAATAAAATAGCAATTACATTTACTATGGTTCCTTTCATTTATGTTTCTTCCTTTTAAATAGTTTTAATATTCTGATTGATATTTTATTTATTATACACCAAAATATAATAATTGATAACAATTTTGAAAAAAGCATCTTATTGGTTAGTGTAAACTTTAGTGGGGTAGTAAGAAAAAAGAAGAATACTACTTTTTTGTATTTTTTTCTCTTTTTTAACTCGATATTCGATACTTTCTTATTAGTATAATTTTAAATAAAAAGGGAAACATGTTATACTTTCACTTGTAGGTTACAGGTTGCGAGTTACGAATTACAAGTTTCAAGTTTGAAAATGTAGGGGCGTGTGGAATTAATTTGCGAGTTAGCTGATTAAGAAAATTAGCGTAGAGCGAATAGCGTTTTGCGGATAGAATATTAGTTATCCAGTTTACCAGTTATTTTAATTTAATAGCTAACCAGGTAACTAACTAAACAACTAACTATTTATATACGCGATACGATACACTAACGACTAATTTAAAGGAGTAAAAGACTATTTGAATGAATTGATTTTAGATAAAAAAAGATTCCTTAAGGGATTAGTAATTTCCTTAGTTATAGGAATTATAGTTATTTTAATTATCGCCTTTATTACTACTAACCAAAATACCTGGACAAGTTTATCTTATATTAATAAAAAATACCTTTTTTTTGCTTTTATTCTGATGGTATTTGCTGCAGTAATAGATGCTCTCAGGATAAAAATGACCGTAGAGGCAGTTAATGAAAAAATTACTTTTCTCGAATCCTTAAAAGTGTACTATATTAGTAACTTTGCCGGTGGGATAACCCCTTTTTTCTCCGGAACTTTACCCGCTCAAATATATCTATTTAATAAGAATATAAAAAATAAAATGACCTTAGGTAAGGCTACTATGGTTGCCACCATTATGCCCTTGATCAAAACTTTAGTTTTTTCTATTTTTGCACCGGTTATTTTTTTCAGCTTTAAAAAAACAATTACCGATTACACCATTCTTTCTGCAATTCTTATCAACGGAGCTATACTAACTTCCCTGTTTTTTCTATTTTTATTTATCCTAACGGTAAAATACCCCGAAAAGATGTTGGGAATAATCTTTAAAATCCAACATTTACCCTGTATCTTGAAATTTTCAAAAAAAGAACAAATATCGCACCTATTAGATAGAGTAACTCTGGAAATCAAAGAATTTCATAAGAGTTTTTCTCTATTAAAAGAAAATTGGATTAAATTATTATTATCTGCCCTCTACACGATTATCTTTTGGGGTACTTTTTTCCTGGTAGCCCCTCTGCTTCTTAGGGGGTTTAATTTAAATTTTAACCTTTCCCACGTATTAGTCATGCAGATAATATTCTATTTTATTTTACCTTTTATGCCCACTCCCGGTGGTAGCGGAACAGCAGAGCTGGGTTTTGCCTCATTCTTTTCTTTCTTTGTCCCTCTTCACCTTTTAGGTCTCTTTGTAGGAGCCTGGAGATTTATAGCCTTTTATTTTAATCTGTGTATAGGGGCTATAATCCTTTTAGTAGAAATAAAAAAGTTAAATAGAAGAAAGGGAAAGGTGAAATAAAGTAGTTATATTTCTTCTTCTCTTATTTTCTTCTTAGCTTTAGTTCTAATACCTCCAAAAGATTTAAAAATTTGATCGATTCCCAGGGCAATTATCAGTATTGGCCAAAATTTCCAAATATTTTCTGAAATTACAAAATCGAAAAAATATTTT
>JAHLWJ010000218.1 GCA_019057975.1 Promethearchaeota archaeon
GATTAATATGTTCAATTTATTCTTAAATCATATTTAAATTATTTTTTTTCAATAATTAATCATATTTTTTAAGATATTTATACTTGAAAAAGTCCTACGCATTACTTAGAAATAAATTTTGTAATTTGTATGCCAAAGTTGCTTTTAACTTTATAAGAATTTGAGTCTTCTATTTCAAAATAAAAAAAACTATTCATTCAAATAACAAAATAAATGTGAAAATAGATGACTCAAGAAATAAATTCATTTAAATCAAAGATCGCACTTTTAAAAGGGCCAATTGGGCAGTATTTTTTATTAGCCATTGCTATTACGTGGGTGTTCTGGATTCCAACCATTCTCATATCTTCAGTAAATGATTATTTTTTACCCAGTGCATTTAGTATCAGGGATATTGCGAATATTGGATTTAAAGACGTGTTTCACGTATTGATCTTCATCCTAAACCAATTGGGTGTATACGGTCCTCTGTTTGCTGCTATCATCGTTTCATGGAAGAATTACGGTAAAAGTGAGGTTAAAGATCTCTTTGGTAAGATTAAAGTGTGGCGGGTTAAACCCAAATGGATACTCATTCTTTTTTTACTTCCATTCATATTCGCACTTATTCCCCTTGGAATGAATGCATTAATGGGAGGCGATCTTTCGGGAGCTTTTAACCCGGGAATGTCCGGACTAATTATATTTCTCACCCTCGCACATAATATTGTTACCAGCGGGTTAGAAGAGCCAGGCTGGCGAGGATTTGCATTTCCGGAGATGAGGAAAAAAGACGAGGCATATAGGAGTAGTCTGATCATAGGGTTTTTCTGGGCGATATGGCATTTTCCCTACGTAATTTACATCAATTATATATATCTGCCTGCAGGTTTTCACCCAGCCGCCATTATTGGAGTTGAAATTTATGCTCTAATTGGATTTACAGCGGTAATTCTCAGTGGAAGCGTAATATTCTCATGGATTTATGCAAATACAGAAAGTTTGCTTATTTTAATCTTATTTCATGCCTTCCAAAATATTTTTCCAGTATTCGTAATGGGGCAAGTAGTTGACATGGGCCCTGGTACCCTTATCACAGCGCTATTCTCATGGGTAGTCGTAATTTTAATTACTAAAAAGTACGGAAGTGAAACGCTGACAGGACTCACTGAAGCAGAAAAAGCTGCGAAGGAAGCGAAACGCAATAAAAAGTAACAATTTTTCCCCCCATTTTTTTTAAGAAAAGTACATTCCTTAACTCTAAGAGGATAAGATCATATTTTAAAGAAGAGAGAATGAATCACGAGTATTTTTTCCATTAGTATTGGACTCCTAATTTCTTTTTAATATACATAACTAAAATTACATTATTAGTATATGAAACAAGTAAGTAGAAAAAATGACTCAATCTTCAAAAAAGTTTAATTATTCAATTCTGCGATCCATACTCCTTTTGTTTGGAGCTTATACATTTAGCTATTGTTTAGGTCTCATATTTCACGAAACTGGACATGCTCTCGCTTACACAATCGTAGGAGTTACTGATATAGAAATACATGTTCATCCCTTTGCATTATCCTATTGTTCTCATGGCTATCGTCCTACAGAAGTACTGCCATTTACGGGGAGTATGGGGCCACTTTTTAATGTAGCCTGTGCGACGATTGTTTCGCTCTCATTATGGCGTGTACGGAATCCTAAACTCTTACCTCTATTAATGTGGGCTGGAACAGCATACATTGCTGAAGGTGTTGCTATGTTTATTGATATAGCAGGATTACCCATTTTAACTGATTGGGGGAAAGTAATCATTATCGGAGGTGTATCACCGGTTATCATAGGAATTATGGGTAGCATTTTTATAATTATTGGGAGCATATTTATGCTCCTCCTATTGCCTTTAGAAAATGTTTCTCATCGTGATTTATTCTGGAAAAGGTATCTAATAACAACTTCTATATCGGTTTATTTCCTATTATCAGTCATTTATACCTCAATATTTGCTTTATTTGTATTAGATAATAGGTTAATTGCCTTCTTTTCTACTATTGTATTCAACCTTTTGCTTACAGCTATATATAAACCCACTTTCCCCTTTTTAGATCGATTATCCCATACAGAAACTACTCCAATAAGCAGATCCGCAATTATTATCACTCTTGGACCAGCTCTTGGTATTATAATCATTGTTTTAGTCTTTTTTTAATAAAAAAGATTTAAGGGAATTTTTGATAAAAATGTAAAATTTATATTTATTTAAATGAATAGTTAAAGGTGCTAGTAAATTTTTAGATTATAATGTATTGGTGTATTCTATGAGTCTATGGTATCTTATTTTAATAATCCTAAGTGTGATCATTCTTTTTCTCATAATTTTTGGTCTACCTCGTAAAAAAAGTGCGAGAAGTCCTACTATTGAGGGGTTAGATAGTCCGGAGGTCGCGAAAGCATATGATAGAATGTCGGATATTTTACCATTTAGAATTTTACGGAAAATGATTATATCACGTATATGTAAATTAAATCCATCCGGAAGGCTTATAGATGCAGGTTGTGGCCCAGGAAATTTAATCGTTCAGTTAGCAAAGGAATTTACTACCTTGGAGCTTATTGGTGTGGACATTTCTAATGAAATACTGAAACGAGCTAAAATAAGAGCAACTAAACATGAGAGAAAGATTGAATTTAAGGAGGGCTCTGTTGAAAACTTACCGTTTCCAAATGAATATGCGGATTTTATAATTTCTACTCTTTCACTCCATCATTGGATTAATCCCGGTAGGGCTTTTCAAGAAATATATAGGGTTTTAAAAAAAGAAGGTGTCGCACTAATATTTGATTTTAGACGAGATTCTCGAAAATTCTATTACGGATTCTTAACATTTATAACTAAAATCATCGCTCCTAAAGCATTGAGAAATGTTAATGAACCAATAGGGTCTCTTAAATCTTCTTATACTCCTTTAGAGGTGCAAGAACTTATTTCCAAAGAGCAGATCAAAGATATAACTATTAAACCTATGCTTGCCTGGATGTTTGTTCAAATTACGAAATTAAATCCTTAGCTTCTTCTTCTAAAACAAAAGGAGAAAGTTAAAATTTCTAATTTTACTTATCATTTTGTATGGAAATTATTGCAATGGGAGAGCTGCGAGAGTTTTTTACGATTAATCTACCCAAGTTCGAGGATCCCGTCATTTTTATTAGCTCTGAATTTATTCCTGGATGTCCAAAATGCAATAGTAGTGCAAGCGTATATTATCTCCAACTTACTGAAAGAAATTTGATTCCGAGTGAAGGAAATCTGGAAAAAGCCGAAAAACACAAATTTCCTATAGACATCTATGTCCAATATCAAGTTCTAAAAGGAAAACCCACGCAAATTGTCATAGGCACGAAAAAATCAAATGGAACGCTTGAGATGGTGCTCAATCGAATTATAGATTAAGAATTTTAAAATCAATTTTTTTCAATTTCACGTTTAAAACTCCGACGCAATCTCCGAGAAGTATGAGTATAGTGCTTTTTTAGGATTTGTGATTAATTAGGGCAAGAGTTTAAATATAGAAATTATTAACTGTATATTGGTTCTATTTTTTTTTTATAGGAGGTGAGCGTCGTTAGAGTTAAATTGTGTTTTAAATGTAAACAATACATAGCCATCCGCGAGAATGATTTTAATAATAGTAGAGACTTACTACTGTTTGATAAAGCTCATGCCGGTCATCCAACTCAGATTGTAAACAAAGAAGAAGTCGCTAATTATGAAAAATGGATTGGATGATAAGTAAAAATGATTATATGTGAAAGAGATTTATTTTAATATTTCTACAACAAAAAATTTTTATAAATCCAACTTTATGGATTAATTCTTCTGTGGTTATTGCTTCAATTTCCTATTGATTTAATCGACTAAACTTTGGATGGTCAGAGAACAAAATCTAACAGAATGAGTAATCTCTGCAGAATAGACCATTACACTTATATTGTGAGTGCCTGAGGAAAAACTTGGAACAAAATGTTGTAACGCTACTGAAAAATAATCGATAGTTGAACTTCCTTCGTAAGGCCCAACATCCACCCGAGGTTCTAGTAACCGAACCCCATCAACACTAAAGAAGAAAGAAATACCTGCATATTCTGTAGGTTCCGGATAAATCACCGCACTACACGTGAATAAAATATGAATTGAAGCAGCACTTGCTAAGTCAAAAACTATAGACATGTTCGAAATGTGTAAATATGCATACGCTGGATTCACAGTAAAAGAATCTCCATCGTATTGATACCAAATATCTTGAGCAGCCAAGCTTGCTTGCATTGTATTCTGATTATTCCACGCCATGAATCCAAACCCTAATCCTCCAGCACCTAGGAGTATCCCTATTATCCCTAATATACTACCACCTTTTCCCATTGCCTATCACCCCTTATTTTTTTATCTCTATTATCTCAGTTTTTAAGTTGAATTAAAGAACAAATTCTTTTGCCCATAAATAAGTTTTATCGTTGCTACTCAAAAATTATTTGAAGAATAATTAAATAATTAAAAATCGGATGTGCCCCAGAAAGTAATGGTAATGTAGATTTTAACACTGAAGAAATTAAACCGTGGGTTGTTTTTCCATGGAAAATTAAAACTTAATATTAATAAATGTGGAAGTTTAAGAATTTATTTAAACATCTAACAATTAGAATTGATAATTTTGACTTAAAAATCTAAAACTAATAAACAGATAACTCGTGCGACAACAATTAATGCAATTAAAAAATCCCTAAAACTAGCAGAATATGATAAGTCATGGGATGAGGATATATGGTCTTTTATTATTAATTTAAGCAAATCTGTTCGTATAAGGATTACGCCTAAAATAATTTACTTTCAGTGAGTAATTACATTAGACGAGGTAATTTGTAACGATATTTATCTTATTGGGGAATATTATACCTCAATCCTTTTTAAGTGAAAATCTAAATATTCCTTGAACTAAATTTTGGTGAGATTTAATGAAAAAAAATTTAAGTAAGGTATTGTTAAGTGCTTTCACGCTGTTGATTGTATTTTCATTAATGAGTTCTAGTAATGTGACAGCAGTTGAAACGCCTGATCAAACAATTGATGTTCAAGGAGATACAATTCAGACCCAACTACAAATTAACGTTAGGACCATGTTTTGTTTTCGCGAAAGAACAAGATTAACAATTTGTGCCAACATTGGTTTAGAACTAGATATTAATTGTGAAGCTTTAATAATTGGAGAGAAAGATGTCATTATTGAAGTTGAAGGAGATAGTGACCTTAAAATGACCATGACATGTACTAGAGAGGAAGCTCAACTTGGCTTAATGAATGGAAGTCTGAATAGGGCGAGGAATAGAAATTCTTATCGGTATTTAGAAGGGTTCTGTATTGTCATGGAATGCACTCCAAATTATAATAGCGAATGTAAATGTAAATGTGACCCTGATTGTGTGTGTGTGTGCGAGTGTGAATGCAAATGTGATCCTGAATGTACATGTCCTAGTGATTGTGAATGTAAAGGCAACCCTGATTGTAAGTGTGTCTGCGATTGTGAATGTAAATGCGACCCTGATTGTACTTGTGTGTGTGATTGCCAATGTAAATGTGATCCTATATGTAATTGCGAATGTCCTAATAATGGAGGCTTTCTAAAAGCAAGATTAAGAATCAGAGAAACGATTCAAAACAAACAAAGTCAATGGGCTTATTATGACAGCGAAAATGACGAATGGATAACAGTCCAAACAATAAATAGTGACGGTTATCTCACTGCTGAGACATCTATTTTATCAACATGGACCTTATTAGTTCCTGAGGAAACGGCATCCGTAACTGTAGGCACAGTAGCTATTGCATCAGTTTCTGCTCTTGGAATTTTAGCTGTTTCATTGTTCTACTTAAAGAAAAGGCATTAAAGATATAAACAAAATTCAAAAATATTTTTTCTTTTTTTTTTCTTTTCTTTTTTATTTCTTTTTTATTTCTCTAAAATCTTTTTCAAATTTTCTCCTTCTTCAATCATGTGTTGGGTTATTTTTTGCACTTTCTTTTTTACAATTTTCGAAAGAAATTTGCCCATGTGAAAGTCCAGAGTTGCTGTGAAAATACTTCCTGTATCAGAGGGTTCAATTTCAAAAGAACCACCAGGTAATATGAGTTTTAAAAATCCAACAGTCTTAAATCTATATAATCTATTTGGAATAAGGTTTATCAACTTAGATCTCATCTTTAAAAACTCTCCACTAATATCTTCTTCAGCATACAGAATGGAGCCAACTTCGCTAACTGTCTCTGTTTCCCAATTAGCTTTTATGTGAGAAGGATGCCATTCAAGGTAATTTTCTGCAATATGTAAGAACCATTCCCAAATGACTTCGGGAGAGACATCTATTTCGATAGATTCCTTAAGGGTTTTCATTTTATTTCACTTCTTAAATATTTAATAATATGCTTTTTTAAAATTTAAATTGAAGAAAATATCTGGTTATTTTCTTAGTTTTAATTAGTAAATGTGCAATATTAGAAAAAAAATAATGATATAAAAGAATTCTTTTTTATGGAATTTAATATAATTTTAATAAAAACAAACTAATGAACTCTCCATCTCATTTATTAATTTTTATTGATAATAATTCTTTAAAGAGTTCGAATTTATATGCTTAATATTAAATCTCTTGATCACTGTTTTATATAAAAAGGGTCAGTAAAATGGTAAAAAGTAAGGAAGAAATTCTCGAAACGCTAAAAACTTTCAGAAAAAAACTCAACATAGAATATAGAGTTAAATCTGTTGGACTTTTTGGTTCCTATGTAAGTAATAAGCAGACTGCCACTAGTGATATCGATTTTTTAGTAGAGTTCGAAAATGATGCCGATTTATTTCATTTTGTTGGGCTTTCGCGCTATTTAGAAGAAATTTTCAATTCAAAAGTAGATGTAATATCAAAACCAAGCTTAAAGGAAGAATTGAAACAAGACATCCTAAAAGAGGTTATATATGAGTGAAAAAAATTTGATTTACTTAAACGATATAAACAAAGCTATTGACAGTATCAAAAAATTTATACAGGGTATGACCTTCGAACAATTTAAAAGCGATGATAAAACCTCGAGTGCTGTAATTCGAAAGTTTGAAATTATTGGAGAAGCAACTAAAAATTTACCTAACATTATTAAAGAAAAATATCCCCAAATTCCTTGGAAAGATATTGCAGGAATGAGAGATAAATTAATTCACGCCTATTCTGAAGTTGATTTAAATTTAGTGTGGAAAACCATCCTCAAAAGGCTGCCTGAACTTAAATCTTTTTTAGATGACGCGTTAAAATAGATAAGCATTACACTCGTTTACCGTCCAATATTGGATTCATTCGTGAAATAACCGAGATAAAACCATTGTCAATATTTTCTTTTTGTAAAGAGTTA
>JAHLWJ010000026.1 GCA_019057975.1 Promethearchaeota archaeon
AAATGGCAACTATAGATTTTGAATTCAGAAACCAGATTCTTGGTAATGATATTGGCAATACATTAGCATATTGTTATCAATGTGCTACATGTAGCGGTGCGTGTCCAGTAGCACAGGTTACTGAAGGTAGATATAACCCAAGGCGCTTAATTTTAGATGCTTTATTAGGACTTAAGGAGAAAATATTTGGGTCTGAAAATGCTTTTAGCATCTGGGGTTGTACGGTATGTGATACATGTGATGAAGTCTGCCCACAAAAAGTTGAGCTGACTGAGATTTTCACAATATTAAAAAATTTGAGTGTAGAAAGAGGAGAAGCGCCAGCTTATTATACAGGTCAAGCTTCAACGGTTTTAGAACATGGAAAAGCAATCCCAATGCAACCTGCTATAGAAAGGAGGCGTACACAGTTAGGTTTACCTGCAATAATGGCTCCTGATGTAAATGAAGTAAAAAAGCTCTTGGAAGCGACTAAGTTACCCGAGAAACTTCCGAAAACGGAATAAGCTTATCTATTCTCTTTTTGATTTTATTTTTTTATATAATTCGTTAGAATTTTATAGTCTCTAAACCTTAATTGAATTATAGCCAAAAATTACAATATTTAAATTTAAATATGATTTGAGGTAAAAGAAATTGAGGATACCAATAGTTGGGGGAAATTGGAAAATGAATAGAGGTACCCCGGAACAATCTAAAGAAATGCTCAAGGAGCTAATTCCTTTAATAAATCACATATTCAATGTCGAAATTGTGATAGCACCACCATTTACTAGTTTAATAGGTACCTATGAAATTTTAAAAGGTACTAACATAAAATTAGGCGCTCAAAACATGTATTTTGAAGAAAAAGGTGCATTTACAGGTGAAATATCACCAAATTTTTTAAAAGAAATAGGTGTTGAATATGTTATTCTTGGTCATAGTGAAAGAAGAAACCTATTCAATGAATCAGATGATTTGATTAATAAAAAATTAAAAAAAGCTTTGAATATCGGTTTAAAAACTATTGTTTGTATTGGTGAGCACCTAGAAGAGAGAGAAGCGGGCAAAACTAAGGAGATAATTAAATATCAGTTGGATAGAACTTTTAAGGATCTCAAAAAAGATCAGATAACTCAGACGGTTATTGCTTATGAACCAATTTGGGCGATAGGAACAGGAAAAACTGCTACTCCAGAACAAGCAGAAGAAATTCATGTATTTATCCGTGGAATATTATCCCAAAAATTTGATCAAGAAACAGCTGATTTAATAAGAATCCAATATGGTGGATCAATTAAACCCGATAATGCTGAAGACTTATTTGGGAAGAAGAATATTGATGGTGGTTTGGTTGGGGGTGCTTCTCTTCAAGCAAATTCATTAGCTCATATAATAAAAGCCGCTGAAAAGACATTTAATTAGAGTATTGTTTTTATTGCTTATTTTAAATGAAATTTCAATTTTGATTGATATAGAAATGATTTTTCACTCTTCTATCCAAGTATGCTGTTAAATGCTACGGTTAATTTTTGAGGAAATTCTCCAAAATAACTTTGGGGATCAGCAAAGAGTAAAAAAAAATATGGTTCAAATAGAGTTTCTTCAACCGTTGTCCCAACTCCTGATTTTATAATACAGACTTGAATTTGATCATCAGAAAAAAATGAAGTTCTATAGATCCATTCTAATGGAGCAATATCAGGTATGAATCCTATACGTCTTAAAATTTCATTTATATTTTTTAAAGAATATTTCTTTCCGTAAGCAACAATAGGTGAAAGATCAAAAGAGGTTATACATATACCCAATAAACCGTATTCTTTCATTTCACTTAAAAAATCATTTGCTGCGCGTTTAATTTCACTTTGATGATCTGAAACATTATTTCTTGCTTTTAAATCAGTTAAAATTTCAATAATTTTGTTTTCTTCCTTTTCTAAAATTATATCAGCTGAGTCAAGTGGTGTTTTAGTATTTATAAAGTTATTATAGATTAATTTGATCTTTTCTTTTACTGATTTATGTAATAGAAATGACTCTGTTTGAGTTGTAATTAATACATCTCCTTCAAATGGGCTTTGATCCTTACTTTTTTTAGGAATTTCAGTTGATTTTTTAGCTATAAATTCTAACCTCTCAATTTTTTTATCTATATTTCGAGCAAATTCGAATAATGCTGATATTAAACCCGCGGTAAGATCGAATTTTGATTCAGGATCTAATTGATCGTGAACGGTAGATTTATCTTTCGAAAAATCAAAAAATCTAAGAAAAATTTTTACACCTTCAGGTATGGGTTTAATTATTGTATTATAATATGGGAAACCTGTAGTCGAGATGATACTAAGTTCATATATTGTCATATGTATTAAGGCCCCTTGTAAATTTGCTTAGAATTTTTTAAACCCATTTTTTAATTAGATTTAATGTTTTCTGAATAAAAATAATTTTTTTAATCTTAAGTTAATAAAATACAATAAAAAATAATAGGTTATAAGAGAAAATTGAAAATACTCATATAATTTGCTAGATAATAACAATAGCAGGTTTGCCTGGGAGAGATTGTGACGCTTTTTGTTCTTTTGAATCTCTTTCAAACATAATATTAACCGTACAGTGATACTTCTTTTCAATAAGAGGTTTAATCTCATCAAAAAACTGATATTCATCTTCAGATGATGTGGTAAATTTAGGATATTTTCCTATATTCTTTACAATCCTGCTCACAATTTTACCTATTTGTTTACCATACTTTTTATTATCATTATCTTGCATTAATTTCTTCATAATTTCTCCTTGATTCTTAGTTTCTTCTAATAATGACATTAATGATTTATAAAATTTCAATTTCCAATGATCGGCAATTATTAGTAAAATGGATTTTAATTCTTCTTTTTTCATTACTGTTTTTATATTATTGATATCTTCTAGGATATTATTCATTAATTTCCATTTATAGTCTGATTCTTTATTTAATAGCTTATTGTTATAAGCCGGCCACGCAGCTAAACTCGCATATCCCTGATTAGGTAGATCTTCCCAAATTTCCTCAGTCATATGAGGAGCTATTGGATGAAGCAATAAAACTAACGTTGTTCTACATTCTTCGAAAATTTCTTTATTTACACCCTCATTTTTATATTTACCAAATTCTGAAGTAAATTGTATTAAATTATTAACAGCATTTCTAATTGCGAGTTTGTTCATGTTTTCTGTGAATTCTTTAATAGTTTTATTCAAATAATACCGGATTAACGTATCCCTTATATTTAGGTTATCTCTTGTAATAGCTGGAGGTTCAGTTAACAAAATATATGTATTTTTAATGAATCTATAAGCATAATCTACACCCTCTTCAGACCATTCTAATCCTGATGATGGACTTGCTCCGAATAATATAAAGAATCTTGCAGCGTCTGCTCCATACTTTTCAATAATTTCTCCGGGATCTACGGTATTTCCATAGCTCTTACTCATCTTTACGGACTTTTGAATAAGATCTGAGCTACCACATATTTTACACTTCATTTGCTCCAAATCAGCTTCCATAAGGAAGGCATTACAGTTAGAACAATATGGATGGACTTTATTTATCATTCCTTGGGTTAATAAAGATTGAAAAGGTTCATCAAATTTGTGAAGTCCTAAATCTCTAGTTACTTTTGTAAAAAATCTAGCATATATTAAGTGCATAATAGCATGCTCTATACCTCCTATGTATTGATCGACATTACCCCAATAATTTACGATATTTTTTGTATAGGGGAGATCTGCTTCAACTGAAGGTGGATCACAAAAAGCGAAAAAATACCAAGAACTGTCAATAAAAGTGTCCATAGTATCAGTTTCACGTTTTGCATTTTTCCCACATTTAGGACACTTAGTATTGATAAAATTTTCACTTGTTTCTAATGGATTACCTGTTTCGGCAAAACTAACATCTTTTGGTAAATACACAGGTAAATTCTTATATGGTACAGGAACCATACCACACTTATCACAATATACTACAGGAATTGGGCAGCCCCAATAACGTTGACGTGAAATTCCCCAGTCTCTCAACTTATAATTTATTGTAGCAGATCCCATATCATTTTGATTTAATTTTTCGGTAATCACATTAATAGCAGAGCGATTCTCCATACCATTAAATTCTTCCGAATTTATAAGAACTCCATCGCTCTCATAAGCTCTAGTCATCTTACTTGCATTTAATTCGTAGTCATGTGGTTGAATTACTATTTTAATGGGTATATTATATTCTTTTGCAAATTCAAAGTCTCTTTGGTCATGTGCAGGGACCGCCATAACCGCGCCTGCTCCGTATTCATAAATAACGAAATTGCCGATATATATAGGTACTTCTTCATTGTTTATAGGATTAATGGCATTTTTTCCGATGAACATACCTTTTTTCTCTATTTCAATATCGGTTCTTTCAAATCTATCTTGATGCATTACCTCATCATTAAGTTTTTCGAATTTTTTCTCATATTCAGTTCCACTCACCCACTCACGAACCCAAGGATGTTCTGGGGCGAAAACCATAAATGTTACTCCATAAAGTGTATCAGGTCTTGTCGTAAATATATCTGTAGTTCGATCTTCTCCGACAATCGGGAATTTTATAATCGTGCCTTCTGACTTTCCAATCCAATTTCGTTGCATAATTTTTACTTTATTAGGCCAATCAACGACTTCTAGTCCTTGGAGTAGTTCTTCAGCATAATCTCGGATTTTTAGAAACCATTGTGATAAAAACTTCTGATCAACGATTGAGTTGCATCTCCAACATCTTCCTCCTTGCGCCTGTTCGTTAGCTAAAACTGTGGCACATTTTGGACACCAGTTAACGTAACTTTCTTGTCTATATGCTAAATTCTTCTCTAGCATCTTCAAGAAAAACCATTGATCCCATTTATAATAATTAGGATTATGGCTATATATTTCTCTTGTCCAATCATACGAGAGTCCGATCCTTTTTTGCTGATTTTTCATTGTTTCTATATTTTTGTTAGTCCACTCTTCTGGATTTACACCATGATCAATTGCCGCATTTTCTGCCGGCATTCCAAATGAATCATAACCCATGGGATAAAGAACATTTAAATCATTCATCCTATTAAACCTGGCATAGCAATCTCCAATAGTATAATTCCTAAGGTGACCCATATGGAGTTTACCAGAAGGATATGGATACATCTCTAATACATAATATTTTTTCTTTTTCGGATTCACTTTGACTTCAAAAATTTTGTCTTTTTCCCACTTTTCTTGCCATTTCTTTTCTATTTTTTTTGGGTCATATTCAACCATAAAACAACAACACTTCTTCTAAAATTAGGGGATATACTTAATATTTAATAGTTTAATAATTGATTCAATAAATTTTTTATGTAGTTATTTATACTTGGAAAATCTTGATATTTCATAAAATAGGATTAATTATAACGAATAAGAAAATTATAAATCGAAGCAATAAAACTTAATATTCCATTTTTACTAGTGAGAGTTGTGAATATTGAAAAAATAAGGATATCGATTGGAAGTGCTTCCGTTTTAGGTTTAGGTTCAATAATAAAATTCAAAGACCCCCCAACTACATGTTACATTATGACTTATAAAGAGGGTTGTTGTACAGCGAATTGTGCCTTTTGCCCACAAGCACGTTCTTCACAAGGTTCGGAGGAAATGCTTTCTCGAGTTAATTGGCCAACATTTTCTTTTAAAGATTTCTTAACGAAATTAAAATATTTACGTTCATCAAAAAAATTTAAAAGAATATGTATTCAAACTCTCAATTACCCCGAAAACTTTACAGATCTAATAAAAATCATAACTCAAATTAGAAATGATAATGATATTCCGATATCTGTTGCAATCCCTCCCGTATCAAAAGATAACTTAAAAGAATTAAAACTAATTGGTGTTCAAAGAGTAGGTATTGCATTAGATGGTATTACACCTGAGATTTTTGATAAAATCAAAGGTGATGGTGTAAATGGACCTTATAGATGGGATGAACATTTTAATAAAATGAAAGAGGCATTGGAGATCTTCTCAGAAGGGTTTGTAAGTACTCACTTAATAATTGGATTAGGAGAAACGGAAAAAGATGTAATAGAACGTATTGAAGAGTTACATAATTTAAAAATTCTAATATCACTTTTTGCTTTTACACCAATAAAGGGGACAAAGCTCGAATATGAAAATCAACCATCTCTTCTAAGTTTTAGAAAATTACAACTGGGAAGATATCTTATAGTGACCAAAGGTAAAAAATTTAAAGAATTCACTTTTAATATTAAAGGAAATCTTGTTAATATTAATATCAACACAACGGAATTAAAAAATATCATCAATGACACTGATTCTTTCTTAACTTCAGGATGTCCAGGATGTAATCGCCCTTATTATACTTCAAAACCATCAGGTCCTATTTATAATTACCCGAGAGAGTTAAGTGAAAAAGAAAAGGAAGAAATCTATGATTTATTGTATAAAATAGTTAATTAAAAATGTGTAGAACAGATATGGATACATGGCGTTATATACCATTAGAAGTTAAAGATGGTTTTTGGAATATGGCTTTAGATGAAGCTCTATTACAAATGGCAATTGAAAAGAATTCACCCAACACATTAAGGTTTTATAAATGGAAACCATCAACTGCGAGTATAGGAAGAAATCAAAGTTTAGATAATGAAATAGATACTATCTTCGCAGAGGAAAAAGGATTTAATATTGTCAGAAGGATAACTGGAGGGGGTGCTGTTTTTCACGATGAAGATAGAGAAATTACTTATTCAATTGTATGCCCAATAAAATTTTTAGAGAATTTGGGTGCTAAAAAAGTGATAGAACAGTTTGAGATTATCACACAAGGAATTATTATGGGACTTACATTATATGGATTAAAAACTGAAAAAGACATTATACATTGCCCTGCTATTTTATTAGAAGGAAAAAAATTTTCTGGGAATGCACAGGTAAGAAAGAAAGGTTACATTCTTCAACATGGTACTATTTTATTAGACATCGATCCAGAATTGATGTATTCTGTGCTAAAAGCACCTGGGAATGTTGGGAAATCTCGGATGGTTAGATCTGTACGTGCTAAATGCATTGGGATTAAAAACCATTTACAAAACTTCAATGAAGAAGAGTTGATAAATTCATTAAAGCTTGGCTTTCAACAATCCTTAGGGATAGAAATAGAAGAAAAAGCTTTTTCTGAAGAAGAAGTAAATCTAGCAGAGAGATTGATAAAGATAAAATACTCAAATTTAAAATGGTTGACTAAGTATGAGTAAAACTCAAGTATTATTAGAAAAAATACAATCTGGAAATGCGTCGTGGTCTGATTTTTCAGAGTTTTTAAATTTAGAATCAGAAGATTTAGAACCTTTTTTCAAACTTGCTCAGAATATTACGAAAAGGAATTTTAGAAATGTTTTGAAAATATATAATCCTACCAATAAATTTCCTGCTATTAGCATAACAGGGAGTAATTGTGCACTAGAATGTGAACATTGTAATAAAAAATATTTGAAAGGAATGAAATCAATATTAGATAGTAAAGATTTAGAACTATTTTTAATAGAACTTTCTAAAAAAAATGGAGTTGGGGCATTAATTTCTGGTGGAAGTGACCTAGATGGCTCAGTGCCTTTACTTAGTTTTTTAGATACCATAAAAAAAGTGAAAAATGAAACAAATTTAATTATTAATACCCATACAGGGCTATTGAAAGAAGAAACCGCAGCTAAACTCGCTGAAGCTAATGTGGATATTGTTTCTTTTGATATTAATATGGATGAAGAAGTTGTGAGGAACATTTATCATTTAGATATCGACTTAGACGAATTCAAAAAAGCGATTGATCTATTGAAAAGATATGATCTAAATATTGTGCCACATATCTGTGTTGGATTATGGTACGGAAAACTTAACAAAGAGCTAGAATCGATAAAATTTATTAAAGAAAATCTTCAAGATCCTTCTTTAATAGTGGTTATTGTTTTAACCCCTCCTAAGAGCTCTAAAATTAAATTTGAGACACCTCAACCAGAGGCTATAGCAAAAGTAATCTCTATGATTAGGTTTCTTTTTCCTAATACAGAAATTTCACTGGGTTGCATGAGACCTCGGGGTAGAATTAAAATAGAGGTTGAAAAAAAAGCATTGAAAGCTGGAATAACAAGGATCGAAATTCCTTCTAAAGATACTTTAAAATGGTTAAAAAGACAAAGTCCTGAAATTCAATTTAAATTTTATTCTGCTTGCTGTGCAATTCCAGAGAAATATGAGAAATTAGCAGAAAGTAAAAAATCTGATATTAAAAGATATTTAAACATAATAAACTGAATTATTATGAATTTTAAAAATAGAATCGAATTAATTGGTTTAGAAGATATCCCATTAATTAAGAAAGATGATGATATTCCGAATATTATAATAGAAAGTTTAAAAAAAATGAGATTGTCCTTACTTGATGGAGATATAATTGTAATTGCTCAGTCATTAATATCTAAAAGCAATGGTCGGACCAGAAATTTAAATAATATCACGCCTAGTGAAGAAGCTCTTGATTTATTCAAATTAATTTCCCCAAAATCAAAAAAACAAGGGCTTCCATTAAAAGATCCAAAATTAATTCAATTAATTCTAGATGAATCAAAGGAGATAATAAAAGCTGAACATGTATTAATAACCGAAACCAACCATGGGTTTGTTTGCGCTGATGCGGGAATAGATAAATCTAATATCGAAGGAAAGGAGGTTGTTTCATTATTACCAGAAAATCCAGATCACGATGCTGAAAAAATAAGAAAAGAACTTAAGAAGGAAACCTCTAAAAATATTGGAGTAATTATTTCAGACTCTTTTGGTAGATCATTTAGAGTAGGAGCTGTTGGAGTAGCAATTGGAGTTTCTGGTATAAATCCAATATTAGATCTGCGAGGAAAAAAAGATTTATTTGGCTATGAGCTCCAAACTACTATAATTGGTCAAGTGGATAGCCTTGCTTCAGCTGCTCAATTAGTAATGGGAGAAGCTAATGAGGGAATTCCCGTTATTTTAATAAGAGGGTATAAATTTGAATTTAACGAGAATAATACAATCAAATCCATACTAAGAAAGAAAGAGATTGATTTGTTTCGTGAACCAATAAATGAAAAATTAACTAATTATATGAAAAGTCGAAGAAGTTATAAATTTCCTTTTAAGGATAAAAGAGTAGATAGAAAAATTATCGAGGAATGCATTGAAATAGCAAGGTGGGCACCAAGCGCTCATAATGGGCAATATTGGCGGTATATTATAATAGAAAAACTAGAGTTACGAGAAAAGTTAATTAGTATGATGAATCAAAAGTTAAGGAATGATTTAGAAAATGATGGTAAATCAGAAGATTTTATTGAAAATAAATTAAATAAATCTAGAAAAAATTTCATAGATGCGCCAATTTTAGTTTTATTATGTTTAGATATTATGGAATTAGAAAAACATCCTGATAATGAACGATTAGAAAATGAATTCATTTTAGGTGTTCAAAGCATTAGTAGTTCAGCAACGTATTTACTCCTTGCTTTTGAAATTAAAAATTTGGCAGCATGCTGGTATTGTGCTCCTTTATTTGCTAAGGATATAATAAAAAAAACGCTCCATCTCCCTGAGTCCTATGTACCTATGGCATTTTTTACTGTAGGATATCCTTTAAAATCAGCTCATGCCCCACCCCGAAAAGAACTCCAAGAAATAATATATGATCTAAATGTTTAAAGGCGTATACTAATTATGGGTGAAAACTACTATTTAATATTAGCTGGAGGGGTTGGAGCAGCAAAATTAATTGAAGGAATTGCTAACATAGTCAACCAAGAATTGTTAAAAATTATTGTAAACACTGGTGATGATATTGAATTATTTGGTCTTAAAATATGTCCTGATTTAGATATAATTACTTATACTTTGGCAGATGTAGTTGATAAAGAAAAAGGATGGGGGTTCGCTGGAGAAACATTTAACTGTTTAAGCATTCTTAAGAATTATTATGAAACTGGGTGGTTTAATGCTGGTGATAAAGATTTAGCTACTCATATCTATCGTACAGATTTATTTAGAAAAGGATTAAATAAAACCCAAATAACAGAGTTGATTTGTAAGAACTTAGGAGTAAAGGCTCAGCTTATCCCAATGTGTAATGAACCAGTTGAAACATACATAAAAACTCCAACTGATTTTATACATTTCGAAGAATATTTCATAAAGTATCGTTGTGAACCAGAAGTCTTGAATATTGAATTCAAGGGAATTAACGAAGCTATACCGATAGATAAAACATTTAAATATATAAAAAAAGCTAAAAGAATTATTATTTGTCCCTCTAATCCAATTGTGTCAATAGGGACAATATTACAAATAGAAGGTATCAGGAAAGCTCTTTCAAAAGTGAAGAATAAAGTATATGGAATAAGTCCTATTATTGAAGGAGTAACAGTTAAAGGCCCTGCTGATAAACTAATGGGATGTCTTGGTTTAGAAATATCTTGTGTGGGAGTTGCTAAATACTATCAAGATTTTTTAGGACATTTCATTATAGACAATAAAGATTTCAAACTAAAATCTAGAATAGAAAAATTAGGAATAAGGACTTATTGTTATGACACATTAATGATAAATTTAAAGAAAAAGATAGAATTAGCACAGTTTATTATAAATTTAAATCAATAAAAAAAAATATTACACTGTTTCGGTTGCTACTGATTCAGTTGTTTCTTCCTCTTTTTCTTCTTTTTTAACTTGTTCTGATTTAACGTAATCTCCTACAGAGGTAAGAAGTTCCTTTATTCGTCCTTCTTGTTGTAATCGTACTATAAGATTTCTATGTTTGACAAAGGAGATCAATTGAGATAATACAGGAAAGAGCAACATAATAGGTAATAATAAGATGATTATCGCTTCAGGAGAATACATTGCCACACTTTCTGTAATAGCATCTGGTAATTGAATAACTGTATCTAAAAACCAATGAGGATGTATGATGATAAAACTTATTATTAAGAGTAACCCAACACGATAAGTGAAATTTACCAATGTTGATATCGCCAAATTTCCAGCTCGAGGAGCAGAAGAACTCGCGGTTAATGTATCCCTTGCTTCGCTATCTTCCTGAAAAAGACGTTCTATGTATCTTCCAAGTCTTCTAGTTTTTGAAGCTGCGGTTACTAATTTTTTCTCTTCATCTTCCAATTTTCTCCTCTCAATCATTTCCTTTATATATGAAAATCGTTTTCCTGTTCTTGCGAAAAATTTTCCTATGGTTAATCCTTCTTTGTGCTCTAATTCAATTTCTTCCATTCTTTTTTTAGCTTCTTCTCTAATTTTATCAACGTTAGCGGTGATAAAATGAGATTCACGGGCTAAAATATTTAATTGAGCTTCCAATCTATCACTCCTTTCTAAAGATGGTTTTGTAACTGTGTCAGTATAATTAATTTGAAACGCTAACTCTAGATAAATATAAGCTATAATAGCAAAGCCAATAACAGGACTAGCTATAAAAAGTAAAAAATTGTCTATAGGAATCTCAAATAAACTAGGATCAAGTGGATCTGCCATCTGATCTAAATAATCAAAATGGAGATTAAATAAATTTAACATATCCCTTAAGCCAAAAACTATGAGAGGAAGCACAATCATGAGAAGCATTGAGCCAAGAGCAGTAAGATGTTTTTTTGGGTCGCTTTTAAAAAAGGCTCTAATCGCAAATATAACCGAAATAACGATTAAAATTTGAAAGGATAATAGGTAGAGATCACCAAAAAGTATTTCTACTTCATTAAATACTACATTATTCTCCAAATCTTTATTAAAAATTTCATCTAAATCATAAGTTGGGAGTCGAAACCATTTACTTAAATAATTTCTGAAGAAATTCTGAATGAATTCGCGCATAAATTCGCTTTTACCAGTGAAAATGAATGAACACATTATAGCAACGCCTATACAAACAATATAAATCATATAAGAAAAGACATTCCTAATCGCACCAAAAAAGGCTAATATAACAAATTCATTATCTGCTGTAGTGACAACAGCATCAAAGTTAAAAATAGATAAAAAAAAGATAATTAACAACCAAGCAAATACTCCTAAGTTTATTATTTTTAAAGTTAATAGATAACTTCTTACCATTCTCTAATACTACCTCCTTTAATATGCTCTACCCTTCTTTTTCGCTTCCATATACCGCCCTATCACCTGATTCATCATATCATCAGGTCCACATGTTATAAGGTTTACGCCAAGATTACGAACTTCTTGCTTAATTGATAAAATATGTTCCATCATTGCTTCGCTAATAGCTTCTGCCAAAGCTTTATCAGTGGAAGATAAATCTATCTCATGAATTTCGAACCATGGACTAAAAGGGTTAATAACAATTATTGTATGATTGAAAGGTACTAACTTTTTTATTGATTGACTAATTTCTTTAGGATCTGCTTCCAAATCAGAAATAATAAAAATCAAACTACGTTTTTGAAAACGTCTTGTAAAAAAACCCAATGCCTCTGCAATTTTACATTTTCCTTCAGGTTTCACTCGCGCAACAAAATCCAAAACTTGGTAAAAGTGGTCCGCCCCACCATTTGGTTTTAAAAAATTGAAGTTCTTCTTATCTGAAAATGTGAACACACCAACATTATCCCTGCGTGTTAAAGCAATTTTGGTTAAAAGCATACAAGCTCTTATAGCATATTCAAACTTTGTATTTTCAATGGTACCCCCTGCCATTGTTTCTGAAGAATCGACTAAAATCATAACAGTTACATCTCTCTCATCTTCAAATTCTTTCACAATTAGGGTTTGGGTGCGAGCGCTAGCTTTCCAATCTATTAATCTAAACTGATCTCCAAAAACATACTTTCGCATCCCATAAAACTCTGAACCAAGACCTTTTTGTTTTGACCTCTGTAAACCATAATTTAATTGTAGGGATCTTTTTGATCCCAGGATTTCAATTCTTTTTATATCATCATATGGGGGGTATACTAATATATCTGTGACGCTGTCTGGAACGATCCTTTCTACAGAATTAAAACCTAATCTATCTTTAACAATAACAGATAATGGTCCAAGAGCATATTCACCCCGAACTTTTGGTTCAAGAACATAAGAAAATTTCACTATTTTCTTTGGTCCGATTCTAGTTGAAATAAAATTCTCACCTAAAATTAACCTAAAAAGCTGAGGATTATAATTATCCCTGATTTCTAGAAAATCAAAACCATTTCTTCCAATATTTTCAATTACTACTTTTATATGAACAAAATCATCTTTAAAAACTTTTTCCTTCTCTAATTCTCTATGTACTCGTAGTTCTTCTATATTCATTTTATAGTGGAAAACAGGTAAACTAATAATGGTGCTAAACAGTAATAGAATTCCAAAATACAGAAGGAAATAGTTCTCAAATGCGAATCCCCCTGTAAGAAAAAATACAGCAAATAAAATTAAACTTCTACCCTTTCCACCTAATATACTACTTCACCACTTTGATACTAACCTAATTTATTTACTTAACGAATTTTACTACACCAATATTATAAAAAATTGGAGATTCTTAGATTGGGACTGGAATTTCCTCTATTATAGCTTTTATTACTGACTTTGTGTCAAGACCTTCAAGTTCTGCTTCGGGTTTTAATAGAATTCGATGATTTAGAGCTGCTACGATTAATGCACGAACATCATCTGGTGTGACGTAGGATCTTCCTAAAATAGCAGCTCGCGCTTTAGCACATTTCATAAGTGTTAAACTAGCTCTTGGTCCACATCCAAGGGCAATTTGTGGATGATTACGTGTTTTAATTATTAAATCTCTGATATATTTAAGAATTCTATCGTCTATATATACTAAATTCATAATCCTCTGAGCTGCTAGAATTTCTTCTCCTGAAGTAATTGCTTCAATTGAAGGCAAGTCTCCGGATAATTGTCTTCTCATGATTTCTACTTCCTCAGTGTCGTCAGGATAATCTAACCAAAGCTTAAATAGAAAGCGATCAACTTGTGCTTCTGGGAGAGGATAAGTACCCTCCATTTCAACTGGATTTTCTGTCGCGATTACTATAAATGGTTTTTCAAGTTTAAGCGTTTGACCTTCAATAGTTACTTGACGTTCACCCATAGCCTCGAGAAGAGCTGCTTGAGTTTTAGGGGCACTTCTATTTATTTCGTCAGCAAGAACTACGTTTGCAAAAATCGGTCCTTTCAGTAAAACAAAAGCACCTTCATTTTGATCAAAGATTTTAGTTCCAGTTATATCCGATGGCAGTAAATCTGGTGTAAATTGGACTCTTCGAAATGTAATTCCAAGCGTTTGTGAGAAAGTCTTAGCCATAACGGTTTTACCTAATCCCGGAACTCCTTCTAAAAGAACGTGTCCATTAACTAGTAGAGCAATAAAAAGCTGTTGAAGTATTTCGCCATATCCCACTATTACCCGGCTAACTTCACTGAGAACTTCCTGTGCAATTTCACGAATTGGTGTAACGTCAATCTCTTCTTTTTCATAATACTTGGCTTTATCTGAAGTTTCTATTTTAAACTCACCTTTTTATTTTTTTATTTTTTTTAATTTATTTTTAATTTTTTATTAATTTTTTTTTTATAATTTAATCATAATAGACTACAGATTACTGTTTGTCCAACCCATTTCATAGAAGATCTCCTCGAAATCTTCTTCATCTTTAACTTTATGTTTACCATCCTTAATGGAAATAATTGTATTCATAAATTTGGTTAATCTTTTTATCTTTAACTTAGTTGTAGAAGGATCTTTTGCAATAACAAAATCTACAACATTTCTAGTAGTGATTTTTTGTCCTTTCATTTGGCTATGAAGCTTTCTTTCTAGCCTTCGATATAATAATTTTAATGCTTCTCCATATTTGCTTTTATCTTTAAATTCTTCGATTTTTTGGGCAAAAAATGATGATGTTCTAAATCGAGCCCTTTCTTCCTTTTTTTCTTCCTCTTCAGCAATTTTTCTCTCTTCTTCTTTTTTATCTTTTTTTGGCAAATATCTTCTCAATGTGTAATAGGCTAAAAGAGGATAAATCCATGCAGTAATAGGATTTGTCGAGAGATGTATAATATATTGCATAATAAAACCATAAATTCCGGCAGAAGTTAGATCTCTAGAAATTTCCGGACGGATATGTGCTTCGTCAAAAACTATCACCCAATCTTCTTTAGTTCTTGGATCACTTGGATCATTTTCATAAGTTAACCATTGAATGATGTTTATAGCAAATTCCTCATTGTCATATCCGATCTCATTGATTAACTCATTATTAAATAGACTCGCATCTGCAGAAACAAATAGTCTTTGGTTTCCTAAATCTTTGGCTAAGAATACTTGTTGAGAATATCCTCCAAGAGGAAATGTATCTGGAAATGGAAATCCTAAATCTATAATACTCATAAAACCTAAATTTAAATCATCAATACCCTCATCATACCTTTTATTGTCATTTTTATCAATAAATCCATAATCTGTTGTAGCTCCAATAGGATCCCATCCAAAAAAAGTAATAAATTCGCCACCTACAGCACAAGATGACCGCGAAAGAATTACATTATTTATTAGGTTTGGAGTTTCTGTGGTTGGATGAGAATTAAAAGATTGAATTACAGGAAATTCTGGAGTTGTATCATAAGAAAGATTATCACGTAAGATACCATTTGGAAATATTGTTACAGGCACTTGTATCTCAGGAGCAAATATACTAGCAATCATAATTTCCCATAAAAGGGTGCTTGTAGATCCATGATCATGACAAATAAAGAGGGAGTTTGTCCCATTAAAGAAATTTATAAAATAAGGAACTTCAAAGATAGGATCATAAAATTGGTTGGGTCCCATCAAAATCAATAATATAGATTTGTCTAACCGTTCAGTAGCACTTAAGCTTGATTGAACAGTCATTACATCATAACCCTCATCTTCGATTATTTGTTTCAAATCGGAACAGCCATTCCAACGATCGTTATATACAGAAAAATGTTGAGTATTTTCTCCTTGATCAATAATAGGTGAGAGTATTGGAATAAAAGCAAAAACAAATATGATTATAAATAGAGCTTGTTTATATATTGAACCTGATTTAATTTTTTTTCGAGACTGGGTTTGGCGCGATTTTTGAGCAGTGGCATTTCTTATGAATATAAGAAAACCAATCCCACAAAAAAAAGCACCTATATAACAAAGTAGTGGCAAATAATTTATAAATACGGGAAAATCTTCTGGGTTAATTTTTTGAAAACTAACAGAAAATTCACTAATAATAATACCAAAAATTATGAAGTATATTGTAAAAAAAGTAAAAATTATCCCTTTTGAGATGTTAATACTTTTCTTAGAAGCTTTTCCTGATTTTACCATTTTGATTTTACTTTTTATTTTTTAAGGGTTAATTAACACAATTTTTATTGAGTTTAGATTCATAAAGAGAAATTGACGGTTTTTCCTGTAATTTCGTTGTATAAATTTGAGAACAAATCAATTGTGAAGTTTAGTTCCTTTGTAGTCGGTTCTACTCCACCGTAGATAATATCTTCTATTTTTTTAATAAAAGGATATACCGATTCTGGTTTTAATTTCTTTTCTAATTCATTTACGCATTTAATTGCATATTCTCGAATAGTTTGATGGATTAATCTGGGTTTCTTAAATTTTACATTAATAAGATCGTCGTAAACTATATATATATAAGCTATTGCTTCTTTTGGTCTATTGGTATTGACTAAAACTTTTACGTTTTCAAATTTTTGTTTTATATCTATTTCTTGTTCTGGAACCTTTTTTTTCTTTTTTGCCATTTTTTTAACCTATCATTATATTTTTTCATATAATTTAATAAATAATTTTTTTTGAGTATATAATTTTTTGTACTTATCTTTTATTATTTTGAATCATGATTATTTTATCAGAAATTACACTAAAAATTTAATTGAAAATTATATCCAGTTAATTGGAAATATACTGGTGAAAATAATTCACATGTTTTATAAAAATCATTTTCTGTTATTTTAAAAGGTTTTGCATAGATTATCTCCTCTACTTTTTGTATAAAGGGGTAAATAGCCGTTGGAGTTAGTTTCAATTCCTTAACAGAAATTATCGCAAAATCTCTTATTGTTTCATTATCCTTTCTAGTTCTCCCATATTTAGCACCAACTAAATCTATATAAATAGCGTTAAATAAGTAGGATATCGATTCTTCTAATCTTCCTGAATCTTTAAGAAGTTTGAGATTAATAAGTTTTGATTCAAGAGGTAAACTCACAACTCTAGATTCTTTTTCTTGTTTTTTGAAATAACGATAACCTAAAACAGCCAAAGCTGCTGTTATGCCTCCTAGGATTGGAAAAAATACCAAAGAAAACATTAAAAATGGGGGTAATCCGCCATCACTAGAAGGAATGTAAGGTGCTGCGGTAATATTTATATAATCAACAAGAGATAAGAAAAGTCCAGCAGTGTTAACTACTTCGATTTCGATTGATTTATTACCTGTTCCGGATAGGACAGTGTATATATAGGTGAAATAACCATTGGAATCAGTGGCAACAGAACCAATATGAATTCCATCGAAGCGGATTATAAGTGTTCTATTACTTATTTTAATGGAACTGTTTGACATTGAAATTAATTGTCCTGCTATTGTGATTATTTCTTCTTCAGATGCTTCATCTACAATATTCCAAATGCAGGTTACATTTGAAAATAGGTTTATATCAGGTATAACAATTTCTGAATCCTCAATTTTTGGAAAGTCACCTGAATAACTTAGATTTAAACTTATAGTTTGATTGAATACATTAGTAGGGATTGTTATATCTTGTGTAATAGACCCGTCAGAAGGACTTGTAAAAAAGAAATTACTTGGCCAATTATGTGTACTGTTAAACCAATAATAATTTATTTGTACATCAAGGATACCTGTACCATTCATATTATCATATCTTAAAAAGCCTTCAACTCTAAAATCCTCTCCAGGAATTTTAGGAAAATTATCTATTCTGGTTATATCAAAAACTGATGTAGCCTTTGCAAAAATTATTAAATAATTTTCTTTAAAAACATTACCTTTACTGTCATCCGTAACGTTTACTTGGATTTTATATCCTGAAATAGAATGTACATCAAAGGTGAATGGTATCCTAAAATTGACTTGAAAATCTCCAATTAAGTTAGTTATATTAGTAAACTGAGGATATAAAACATTATCTACAAAAATCGCAACTTCTGTGAATTGGACTCCTGTTCCATTATTATATTTGAGATTTCCCATAATTGTTATTGTATCATTATGATAATGACGAGTTTCATTTAATTGATAATTTGTAATATTTATACTCGCCCAAAATGCTGAGTTTTTGAGTATATCTCTATTATATATACTCTTATGAACATTTTCTAAATCTAATTCGCCAAAATTAACACTTCTATTTATTGAACTAATTGAAATTGTAAAAATAGTTGTAATTAGAAAGATTCCAATTGCTAAATTCTTCTTTTTTACATTTATTCTCAATTTTTTTCTAACACATATTTCTTTTTTTTTTATTATATGATTTGTTTATCTTTTAAGTGAATTGTAATTCAGTTGGTTCTACATACTCGAGATTATTAACTTGAGGATCAAAATAAACAATTATCTTAGTTTCACTAACATAATTAGGCCAAGTGCCATCGATTATTAAAGATGCGTTAAAACCCCCCCATTGATCGGTGACTACAGTATCATTGAACGCAATAATTTCTCCACTTAACAGTTGAACAGTTATGTTCACTTTCATATTTGCCATTGCTGCTCCATTATCCCAAGTCAAGTTCCCATAAACAAAAAGAGTGTCGTCAACCCACCATGAACCACCAGAGATATCATGAGGTATGGTGTGATAACCCTCTTGGATAATGATTGTTCCAGCAGTAATATTTATAGGGATAAGAGAGCTATTAGTATGAATCATGTAATCTGTTAATAAAACATTTGGAAATCCTGTATTTGGGTACTCTATACCTCCGTTAAAGTCAATTCTAATATAGTACTTTCCTTGAGGGCAAATTTGATCAATTGAACTTATAGTATAACTGAAAAAGCCATCGTTATTTATGATAATTGACTGAGAACCGACTAAATTAAGATAACCAGTAACATCATCATATGTACTGTTTAATAGAATTATTGATACTTTTAAACCTCTTAAGTATTCACCACTTTCTTGGACACTACCAATAAGCCCGAAACCTTCAACACCTCTAGTAACTTCATTTTTATCTGGATTTGCATCAATATCTACAGTATCATTAATAAGTATATAAGTTGTGTTAATAGTGCTATATGTATGATATTGAACTCTTATTCTATGTAATCCACCATGTAAAGAAGCTGTTGATATGTTAAATTGATAAGATCCAGACGGACCTGTAAGAGTAGGAAAATAGTATGTATCTAATAATGTATTTGTAAAATCATCATAAATATATAGTGGATTGTCACTAAGATTAAAAACATGAGAAACTTGAACTTGAAAATGTGCCGTATCTACTGGATTATATCTTTCAGGTAAATTAAAATCATCATAAAAAGTGCGTGTAGGGTTCCATTCAACATCTAGAAGTATTGTGACCTGATTAGAATCATAAACATATAGTTCTTTTGGTATTTCAACAGAATTGTATAAATAACCTAAATTGAATGATACTGGATAAGGATAATTAAAAAAATCAAAATAACCATTAAATTCAAGCTTTAAAGTATAGTTATCAAGAGGTATTCCTGGATCTACTCCTCTACTAAAATCAAAAAAGTTGGATCCTGATGGAGTTGGGTATTCAGGATTAGGAGGTGTTATAAAACCAGTATAATCCAACGTGCTGTTCATTCTTAAATCTAATTGTGAATAATATATAGAATTAGCAAAGGAGTCAATTAATTCACATTGGATATTAAATGGAATTGAAGTAGCAAGATCATATTCAAGAGGATTTGTATATGAAATAACGTTAATCTCTATAGATTCATTAACAATATAATAAGAATAATTGAAATCGCCACCATACTTAGCATATACCAAAGTTGGACCAGATTTATTAGTATTCCCAATATCATATAGAATCGAAGCTATCCCAAAAGCATCCGTAATATCAGCACCTATTATAACATCTCCGTTTGTATAATCATAAAATTCAATTATTTCACCAGGAGTAGGAGACATAGTACTCTCATCAATTAAAATTACTGAAAGGTCAACTTGTTGACCTCGTTTAACATTTACTACACCACTAGGGAAAAATGGATAATCAGTAGGTTGTCCATTAATAGAAAATAATAATATAGATGCTAATTCTTCAGTCACATTCAATTCTATTCTACTACTTGAATCATTCATAAAACCCCAGGGCAAAGGCCATTGACTTGAACCATTAAAATCGACTCGAATTTCGTAATTTCCTCTCGCGACATGGGGATTCACATTCGTAAATACATTAAAATCACCATTATTATCCGTATCAGTAAATGGAATATCGAATGGATTTGGTACTATGTTACTTGTCCCTTTTTCAAATAAAACAAATTGAACTGTAGCATTTTTTACTCGTTGACTTGCTATTGGGTCATAAACATAGCCCTGTATGTTTGTAGTATTACTGATCGAGCGGTTTACTAGTGTTGGATTAACACTCATAAGATTTACTTCTATATCTCCATAAACATAAAAAAATGTGAAATTATTTGCTAGTTGGTAGGATGCTATTATTACATGAGGTCCGACTACATAGGAATTATTGATATTAACTAAAATTGATGCAGTACCATTTTGATTAGTATAAGCTTCACCTAAAGGTAATCCGGAACTGAAATCAGTGAAGGTTATTTTCTTATTATCTACTGATCCTGTATCAGAACTTAAAATAGCAGTTAGGTTGGCTAATTGCCCTCTATATCCTGCAGTAAAATTCGTATAAACTTCTATATTATAATTACTCATTGGGTTTCCCCCTTGTCCAAAAGAGTCACCAATAATATCCATTTGTACCCACATACCTTCTCCAGAGATACTTGTAGGAACATAAATTTCAGCCCAATTGTATAGATTTAAATACTTGATTGCGAAAAAATCTTTACCCTCATCGATATCATAACCTTCTTCAATCCCCCAACTATTGAAACCATCGACAAAGCGACTTGACACATTAAAAGCCCTTGCGAACGCGCAAAAAGCTGAAGCAAATTCAGACCATAAGCCTTCTTCGTGCTCACAGAACCATTCTACAATGTCTTCACCATCATCGGGGGGATCGTTAGTTAAAGCATCATAGTCAACAGTAAAATTACTTTGAAGATAATTCCTAATTTTATTAGCCACTACAAAAGTTTGATCAGTATCTTCAATAATTAAATCTAAAATATCATAATGAGATTTAAAATATGGGTGTGTATTGATATAAGTATCTATTGAGGGAGGTAATTGTAAATATTTATTTTTTATGAATATTGGAGTGTATTGTGCTTCAACAGCACTATTATTAATATCATCATTAGATGGCAAATTTAATCCAAATAATTCATATGTCATATTAACAGGATCTTCACTAGTAAAATCTAGATCCAATGTGGTACAATTAAAATCTGTTTTATGAAGGGTTTCTGATCCTGGATCTAAATTATCAGCAGAAACAGTGCCATTCATTATAAAAGGGACTGGAAAAAATGAAGGGATAACCATTGAATTTGTACCTAAATTAGGAGAAAGAGGCATTTTAAGTTGTATGATATCTGGTCTTGGTGCGGAAAACTGTGATAAATATTCACCAAGTGTAAAGAAATCATATAAATTAGTTGCAGCTGTTGACTGCCATTGATCTCCCGTAAATTCATCAAAACATTCGTATCTCCATAATTTGCTTGTCATACTTACAAATGAATCATAATCATAAACTCTAAAGACCTCTTGCTGAGCCGCTTCAGAACCTAGAAGTGCTAAAAGAGCTTCTGAAAAATCACTTAAATCTAAATCGTCAATACTGCCATCCATCATCTCTTCTAGCATCTCCATTAACTCAGCTATTTCATCCGGGCTTAAATCATCAAATAGATCTTGGAAAAAATCTTCATCAAAAGGATATGGGGGTTTTATTAGTTCAGCATCCTCGTAATCTGTATCAGCTTTTTCCTTATTAGGATTTAGTCTTTGAGTGCCGAATAAGAAACTAAAAAAGAAGGTTGAGAAAGCAAATACAGATACTAACAAAAGGGCAACTAATATTACACCCATTACTCTTTTTTTATTAATACTGGCGCCTATTAGTTCCTCCCTTATATCAACCATAATAAACTACAATGAACCATTATTTTTCAATTAGAATATTAATAATAAAAGTCTTATATATAATTTTCCACACATTCTTTTAAATTCTGTAATTTCATAAAAATGCTATTTAATATAGAAATTAAATGATTTTCAAGTATTTATGTTTATCATTAATGGGAATACTAATTTTGTTACATTGATTATTAGATGAAGAATTAAGATAAAGATCCTTGAGTCTTAATTAAAAATTATCTTTAAGATAATTTCAGAACTCAAAACCGCATTTTGTACATACAAGCTTTTTTGCGTATATTGGTTTAGGAATATAACTAATTATACGTGATTTATCTTCGACCTCTTTTACAGCGAAACCAGATGCACCACAGTTGGGGCACATTCTTCTTCCTGTTCCTGTTGGCATAGTTGAACTTGGAGTTGTTGTTGCTGTTGGAGTAGAAGGTGAAAAAGAGGGGCTTGTTCCATAACTAGTTGTAGTTTGGGAGGTAATCCCTTGGGCTAAACTTGAAGGCATTACTGCTTTTGGTTCTTTTAATTCTTCAATGCGTTTTTCCTTATAAGAAACCTCTTCCTGTAATTTAGAAATTTGGGTTTGCAACGGTTGAATTTGTTGCTGTAGCATTGAATTATTTTGTTGTAATTCTTGAACTTGCTGTTGTAAGCCGGGGATATGTGCTTGCAATTGAGCCTTTTCATCGTTGAGCAGATTTACCTGTTGTTGGTATCCTTCTACTGAAGCTTGAAGAGATTGAACGTGATTAGTCAATCGATTGACTTGATTATCTTTTTCGATAAGCTGAGCGTTTAATGTAGAACATTGAGCATTTATTTCATTAAATTGATTTTGTAGTTGATTTAGTGTAGAATCTTTATTTTGCAGTTGAGTTAATACAGAATCATATTCATCTTGTGATGGACCTACAGAAATAGTTGGAGGAGGAGTATAAATAGGTGATGGAGTTGGTTCATAAGTTGGAGGTGGTGGCGGTTGTGAAGGGGGAGGAGTCATTGGTGGCGGTTGTGAAGGGGGAGGAGTCATTGGTGGCGGTTGTGATGGAGGTGTCATTGAAGGAGGTGGAGTTGTTGGTGTCATTGAAGGGGGCGGCATAGGAGGGGTTGATATTGATTTTTTTTCCTTTTCTTCCTCATCTTCTCTCTCATATTCGTACGACAAATTAATCTCCTTTATTTTTATTTAACTTTATTCATTGGTTATTTAACATAAATATGGAATTTAAGTTTATAAATTAATGCATAAATGTGATATAAAATTGTTTTGAAAAGGAGATATTAGAAGCAATTCCAATGTGGTTTTAATTTATCTTTTAATGCAGGGATTACCTTGTCATTAAAATAGTCTAACAATTCTAATCTTGATGATCTTGATTCTTCTTGCAATATTTTTCCATCCTCATCATTTAAAACTTTTAAACAATTGTAAACTGCTCTTGCTTGTTTATCCAAATTATATCCTCCTTCAAGAGTTATGAGAATTCTATCGTTTGCATATTTATGTGCGATTGTTTTAATTTTATTTAAATAATTTGCAGGTGCTTGGTAAGTCCAATTCATCTCTGTCAATCTATCCGTCCAATGGGTATCGAACCCAGCAGAAATTAAAATAAATTCTGGCTTATACTCTTCACATATAGGGGCGATTATTTGATCAAAATATATTGGAATAACATCATCAGCAGAACCAGGTGGCATTGGGTAATTAATAATTTTACCTTCACCTTTTCCTGAACCAATCTCATCATAATTTCCAGTTCCGGGATAGAGTGTTCTACCATCTTGATGCGAATTAAATATAACCAAATCACCTGAATCTGACTTAGAACCTTTAAAAAAAATATCCTGTGTACCATTACCATGATGACAATCCCAATCAATTATAACAATTTTTTTTATGCCTTTTTCTCTAAAAAGATATTCAGCAGTCACAGCAATATTATTGAATATACAAAAACCAGCGAACCTATTGGAATTTGAATGGTGTCCAGGTGGTCTTACTAAAGCAAAAGCATTCTTAATATTTCCATTTAAAATCTCATCAGCTGCATGTAAATTACCACCAACTGAGTATAGGGACGCCTCAAATGTTTTAGGAGATGCAGCTGTATCAGCATCTAGATATTGGATACGGCGTGTTTTTTCACTTAATTCACAGATTTCTCGTATCTCTTTTATTAATCTATCTCTATGGACATATTTTATTTGATCCAAACGTGCTTTCCTTGGTTTAATGATTTTAAAGTTTGGGTCCTCAAGCACTCCTTTCTCTTCTAAAAATTTCATAATATTAATTATTCTTTCAGGGCTCTCTGGATCCGTTCCTGTTTGATGTTCTAAATATATAGAATCATACACAATTCCTACAGTCATTAAACATAATCTCTGTTTCTTCTTAAAAAGCTTAATACTTTTTTAGATTTTTAAGGTTTAATTATTTTAATATTTACGAATAAACTTAAAAAAGTTTCTTCATAGGTTTAATTATAAATGAACAATACCAAGAAAATCAAGTTAAAAATTATTATAATCGGAGAACCAGCAGTTGGTAAAACTAGTTTAGTCAAAAAGTTTATTTCGGGGCAATTCTCTAAAGATTATCGCTCCAGTATTGGAACTAATATCTATACTAAAAAAATAATGCTAGAGAAAGACACAGATGCGACTCTTCAGGTTTGGGATATTGCTGGACAAGAAAGATGGATTAATATGAGGCATTCATATTATTCAGGTGCTAAAGGTGTAATAATTGTAGGGGATTTAACAAGGAGAAATACATTCAATCAAATCGAAAAATTTTGGGTGCCAGATATAAAACAATACTGTCCTATTGCACCAATTATCTTAATTGCTAATAAAAGAGATTTATCTAGCAAATTAGGCGAACAAGAGATTAGTTCTTTAAGCAAACGTATTAATGCCGAATCAGAGTTTTTTACTTCAGCTAAAACAGGTGAAAATGTTGAATTGGCATTTAAGATGATAT
>JAHLWJ010000219.1 GCA_019057975.1 Promethearchaeota archaeon
TAGTAAATTACTGATTACTTGGTGAAGTTGTTCTTTTTCGAAGGAAGCAATTAAACGATCTGGAATATTTAAATTTATTTTAAGATTTCTTAATTTTGATAATCCCTTTAGTTCACTACTACAGAGTTTTATTAAAAATGACAAATCTTCTTCATATTTATTTATATGAACTACTTCTGATTCCAATTCGGCGGTTTTTAATATATCACTAATTAAAGTTTCAAGTCTTATGCATCCTCGCTTAATTTCCTCAATTGTATTTATTATATAATCATCCAATTGTTCTCGATGTAATTCCAGCAAAAGATCAGAAAATCCCTTAATAGAGACTAATGGTGTTTTTAATTCATGAGAAGTTCTTCTTAATAATTCTGATTTTAATTTATTTAATTCTTTTAATTTCTCTTCTGCAAGTTTAAGCTCTGTTATGTCTTGTACACATGTGATAAGAAATTTCTTGTTCTCTATTTCTTCAAGTTCTATATTCAATATAGCATAGTACTGAGATTCATCTTTCCTTCTAAGATTTACCTCATAATTTCTTAATCTACCTGACTCTTCTAATACGTTAAGGATTTTTTTACGATCACCTGGATCAACATAAGTTGAGTTAAGGTTTATGCGTTTAAAATCCTCTAAAGTATAACCCGTTATTTTTTCCATAGCATGATTTATTGTATGAACATTTCCTTCAAAATCCGCAATTCCTATTCCCACTGGTGATGATTCAAAAAGTAATCGGTATCTCTCTTCAGATTCTCTTAGTTTCTTTTCAGCTTCCTTCCTCTTAATTATGTTTCTTGTGATCCCAACTAGTCCATAGGCAACTCCACTTTTATCTCGCATGGGGTTCACTGTTACTTCGCATGGAATTATCGATCCATCCTTATGATATTGATCGACTTCCATTGTAAGCACAGGATTATAATTTTTATCCTTAATGTTTTTGGGAGTTATATGTTTTTTTAACATTTCACCAATTTTCTTTAACGTTTCTGATGTGAACTTCTCGGTAAAAGGAAGAGCCATATCTTCTTCAACAGTATAATCAAACATAGCTCTCACTGATGGACTCACATAAGTGGTTTTGAAGTTGAGATCCATAGTCCAAATAACATCATTGATGTTTTTTGCGAGTAATCTATATTTCTCTTCAGATTTTTTTAATTTCATAGTTGTACTGATGGTAGTTATAATGCTACCTATCTGGTTTGCTATAGTTTCAAGGGTGTTTCTAATAAACACAGGCATATCATCGAGAGTGCGAGAAGCTACATTAAGGCAACCTATTACTTCATTTTCATATTTTATAGGTATTAGCGCAACTGCATAAAATCCTTCCTTTTGGAGGTTATTATCAATCGGCAAACCTAATTTTTTAAGATTAGTGTATTTTGGCTTTCCTTCCATAACTGAAAGCGTTCTAGGGGAATCAGCTTTAATTCTTTTAAGTCCGCGTGTAGATTCTTTGGACAAACCTTTGGAAAATTGCAATTTTAAATCACTTGAACTTTGGTCAACAAGATAAATGCCACAATAATCTAATTCTTCTATTTGGATAATAGATTCAATACAAAATTGAGAAAACTCCTCAAGCCCGGCCCCCAAACTAAACTTTAGTGCGATATCACGCTGTAAATGGATTAAACTCTCGGCAATTTTTCTTTCAGTAATATCATGTGCGATTGCATAAATATCTCCCTTTCCTGGATCAGCTGTAGCACCCCAAGCAAGTGTTCGATAATGTCCTTTTTTATGTCGATAACGATTTTCAAAGTTGAAAGTGGTGATCCCTTTAGAGAGTTTGTCCATCTCACCAATAGTTGAGGCACGATCATCTGGATGTACAAATTCCAGAAAGTTTATACCCTCTAATTCCTCAGTTTCATAGCCTAATCTTTCAGTCCACCCAGGATTTACTCGTTTAATAATGCCATCTAATCCTGAAATTATAAGTAAATGTAAGGGTAAGTTAAAGAATTTATTTCTTTCCTCTTCTAGTTTTTTCTTATCTGAGATATCATCTATTATCGAAATAAAATATTTAGGATTTTGTGAGGAATCCTGTAAGAGAGCTACAGTAAGATTAATCCAAACAACCGACCCGTCTTTACAAATATAACGCTTTTCAGTAGAATATGTTGAAATTTTACCATCTAATAACTTATTTTTAGCAATAATGCTCTCTTCAAGGTCGTCTGGGTGTGTGATCTCTGGAAAACTCAATGAAAGCAATTCTTCTTGAGAATATTTTAGAATTTCACAAAATCTTTGATTTACTTTAATGAATGATCCATCTGGGGCAATTTGAGCAATACCTACCGCAGCATGTTCAAATATAGATCGAAATTTTTCTTCAGATTCTTTTAGTTTTTGTTCAGCCATTTTTCTTTCTGTTATATCTCTGATTTCTCCTTGAATAATTGTTTTGTCATCGATTTCTATAATTTTAGATGATACATCTGCAGTAAATAAATCTCCATTTTTCCTTTTGAATCTAATTTCAAAATTTATAAATTTATTTTTCTTAATATCTTTAAGTGCATTCTCAGATATTTCTAAATCTTTGGAAGGATGAAGTTGAGAAATATTTATTTTTAAAATTTCTGATTTGGTATAACCTAGCCATTTAATCGCATTTTGATTTACATCTATCATATTCCCTTCTAAGCCATGGAGTATTATGGCATCATTCGAATATTGGAACAGATTGCTATACTTTTCTTCAGATTCTTTTAATTTTTGTTCTGCTTTTAGACGATCTGTAATATTCTGTCCAATTCCATATAAGAGTTTTTTACCTGCTACTTCAAATGGCACCACATTAAGTAGGAGAGTTTTGATTTTTCCATTCACAAGATATTCTGTTTCAAGTGTACGCCTAGAATAAAAAGGAGCATGATTTTTTTTTTGTTCCTCTAAAAGATATGGAGGAGTATAATCCCAAACAACCTTACCTAATATTTCTTCTTTATTAGATTCTAAAAATTCACACGCAGCTTTATTAACGTCAATGTATTTACCTTTTTCACCAACGATTAAAATGGGATTCAATGCCCCTTCAATAATAGTTCGGTATTTTATTTCTGATGCGTCTAATTCTTGTTCTGTTATTTTTCTCTCAGTGATGTCATAAAAAATACCTAGTTTTGATATGCTTCCATCAGGGTTATATAAAGGAGTAGAAGTAATCTCAAATATTTTATTTAATTTAGGACTAAAAAATTCTTGTGTTAGTGTTTCTCCCTCAAAGATCGAAATATTTGCGCAATCTGGGCAAGGCACAGATTAATTAAGAAAATATTCATAGCATTTCTTCCCATTAAGCAGTCCTAATTCTCTTTCCAACGCAGGATTAATAAATTCGACATCATATTGAGAATTTACAATATAAACACCACTACCCATTGTATTTAGAATATTGATGAGATTATTTCTTTCTTTTTTTAATCTTGTTCTAGATTCTTGTTGTTCAATTATTACCTTTAAACGATTTCCAATGTCACTTATCAATAATTTCTCTTCTTCGAGAAAAGACTGGTCTTCAAGATAATAAACTTCTATTTCTAATAATTTCTCATTTATTCTCACGCCAGTTGTTAATTTAGATTTAGTTTCTTTAAAATTGTCCGTTTGAAAGATTTTAGTATCATATATAATTTTTGCACATGTTAACTCTGGAAATTGCCATGTGAGTGGAATTAAATCTAACGTTCCTTTGAATATTTCATCTAATGAGATATCCGATCTTTCAAGAAGTTGAGAAATACCGTATAAGCAGCTTAATTCCTTGACTCTTTCTTTAAGATTGTGATCAGATTCTTTTAATTCTCTAGTTCTTTCTTCTATTCGTTGCTCTAATTCCATATTTATCTTTTTTAATTGAACTTCAGATTCCTTTAATTTTTCTTCTGCCTCTTTACGCTCTGTATCATCATCAACGGTACATATTATACCATCATATTTACCCTCTTTAATTCTAGGGATTAGCCATCCCGATTGATAACTAAGTCTACCTGATGGTGTTCTAACAGGGACGGCATCGTAAAAAACTGATTTTAATGTATCTTTTGCCTTAAGATAATGAGGTCTGAAATATTTTATTGTGCTCTCATGAAAATCTTTTAATACATGAGAACCAACGATTTGTTTAGCGGGTATACCGGAAATGTTTTCCATTCCTTTATTAGTATAATAGATAATATCATCTGCGTTAGTTACCAAGACCCCATTAATTATATTGTCTAAAATACTTTTGTAGAAATCTTTAATTTCTAAAACTTCTTTTTCTAAACTTGTCATTTTATTTCCTCTATGGATGGGTATGAAAAAATTTTATAATACAATCATGCTAATCTCAAATTTAAGTTGTTTTTTTCTTTAATATTTCATTAATGTTATTAATCAGTAAAGCTATTCCAATCAACTTTTTCAAGCACTTTTCAGCTTCTTTTTTAGTTAATGGTTCTGAGGTTACATAAACTCTTTTATAATGTAATTAAAATTAATAATATCTTTATTAGAAGTAAATTTTTTAATGCTTTCAATTAATTATTCCTGAATTATAACTATAATTGACTCAACTATGTTTTCTGTAATTTACTCACAATTTCCTTGAAAATTTTTTGATTTTTCTGAAGCCTTAATAAAATCTTATCAACCCTAATTGATTTTAAAATTGGGGAGATTAATCTCTTTGAATTCATAAATTTTACCTATAGATCAAAAAAGAAGTTATATTTAATCTTTTGGTCAAATAGATATTTAGGGAAAAGGTCATCACAATATCTCTAAAAATGTAATATATTTAAAGAAAAAATCAGTTTTATTCACTTAATCCATATACTTGCCTAGGTTAAAAATATAACTATTTCATTATTTAGATTTAAGAATTCTACGGATTTTTTCTAATCGTGTATCCCTCGACAGTCTGTTAGTAATTGGGTTATGTACTCCATATAATTCTTTATGGTAGATAGGTCTTGTATTTCTATAAAATATACCCAAAGTAAACTTATGTTTCTCTTTAGCAGTTTTAATAGCTTCAAGATGGGTTTCTGGTTCTTTTTCAAGGTATTCAACTCGTTCTCTATATTCTGCCCATTTATGGTAAGGAACGGCAGGTTGTAATACTTCTATGAAAGAAAATCCCTCATATCCAGTTGCTTGTACAATCATATCTGTTAGACGATTAATATCACCGGAAAACTATCTTGTAACAAAGAGCCTTTCTACAAAAATGTAAGATTTAAAAAAATTTTAAATACAATAAAATAAATATATTATTTGCAACAATTTTGTGTTTCTTTAATCAAAACAAAAAGGGTGAAAATGATTATTAAACGTAATTCAAAATTAGCTATAATAGGAATGTCTCTTACTATCATCTTCTTTCTTGGTCTTTTTCCTTCTCAGATACTTGCATACAAATACAAAAAGTCTGATTATTGGCCTGATTGGGATAAATGGAGGGAATCAAGTCCCGAAACACAAGGTATGAATTCAAGCAAGATAGAGGAAATGTACGATTTTATCGAAGTAAACGGAATTGATATTCACAGTGTCTTAGTTATTCGCAATGGATATATAGTTAATGAAGAATATCTTGATGACTCCGAACGTATAGAAGAAAAAAGTTATGTATGGCCTGAAGCTGATCCATTTATTCAGCTTCGAGATGGCAATTTGCATTGTGTATGGAGTGTTACTAAATCCGTCGTATCTCTCCTCACTGGAATAGCTATTGAACAGGGACTTTTCGATTTAGATACTACATTCTTCGAAGTTTTCCCAGACAGATGGGATCCTATAAAATATGGTGACGAAAGAAAATTAGATATAACTGTAGAAAATATGCTCTTACAGAACTCTGGTATTCAATGGGATGAGTTGGGTGACTGGTGGTCTTGGTATTTTACTGATTTTAATCTTGATTTTTATCTTACAAGACCAATGGATTACACACCTGGAGCAAATTTTCCCGTTGATTTTTGGACATATACAAGTGGAAATGCAGAAATGTTATCAGTAATGATCGCAAATAAAAGTGGGATGACAATGTCTGAATTTGCTCGGAAAAACTTATTCAAACCACTTAAAATCCGAGATGATGAATGGGATTGGTGGGAAGGAGCTTCAGCGTGGGGATCAGGAGATTTAGCGATTAAAAATCATGGAGGTTTCGGGCTTTTCATGACACATCAAGCAATGGCTCGCATTGGATTAATGTGTTTAAATGAAGGAAAGTGGAGAGGGAGACAAGTTGTTTCGGTAGATTGGATTGATATTTCGACGAGTGTTCTAATAAATCCCTGGGGTATGTTGTCATATGGATATTTATGGTGGCCTTATGATAATTATTATTCAGCCAGTGGTCTTGCTGGTCAACGGATAAATGTTATTCCAGAAGACAACATAGTTGTGGTCTTTACTGCTGATGATGATAATACTGGTACCTTAATAGATTTCATTTTAGATGCAGTTCTATAAATATCAGAGGCGGCGTATTAATAGCTAAAAAATAAAAGATTCAAATTAATAGAAATTGAAAGCAAAAACTTTATTTTTTTTTTTTATTAGTACCAAAAATTTAGATATATATTAATCATCTCTTTATACATGTCAGAAGATGCCAAAAAGTTTTCCACGTCAGTGTTAATATTAATTTTAATTTTTGCTGATGTAGTTTTTGGATTTATTTTATTTTTCCTATCTGGTAACTTTCTCTGGAGGGAAGCATGGGTTTTTTTAATCATCTTAACCTTTTTGATGGCCTAGATGCTTTTTTGGCAATTATATAAATTATTTTCATTTATATCCAAGGATTTTGCGGATTTTATCTAACCGTGTATCTCTCGACAGTCTTTTAGTAATAGGGTTATGATCTCCATATAACTCTTTATGATAAACAGGTCGTTTTGTCCTAAAAAACACTCCTAACGTAAATTTATGTCTTTCTTTAGCAGCTTTAATTGCCTCAAAATAATTTTCTGGTTCTTTTTCAAGATTTTCGACTCGTTCTCGATATTCTATCCATTTATGGTATGGAACGGCAGGTTGTAGGACTTCTATAAAAGCGAAACCTTTGTGTTCAACCCCTTGTACAATAATATCAGTGAGGTGCTTTATATCTCCTGCAAAACTTCTTGCTACAAATGTAGCACCAGCCTCGATCATTAAAGACATTGGATTAAATGGTTCCTCGTAGCTTCCTCTGGGTGTTGAGGGTCCCTTCCAACCTTTTTCCGCTAACGGAGAAAATTGGCCCGTTGTGAGAGCATACACACTATTATTATGTAAGATAAAGGTTATATCTTGGTTTCT
>JAHLWJ010000220.1 GCA_019057975.1 Promethearchaeota archaeon
TAAAAATCCAGCAGGTAATTGAAGCTCGATGGAACTTTCGTTGTAATTATTTGAATATCCTAAAGTAATACTTCCAAAATAATTTACCCCAAAATCAAATTTCAATTTGTAAGCTATGGAAAATTCGGTACCTTCGTCGGGTCTATTAACCCCTATAAGTTTTTTATTAACCATCAGCGGTGGCAAAAGGTTTAAAAAGCTCGTATTGTTAATTTTATAAATGGACAGACAAATTTATCAAAAAAATAAGCCTTTTTGGGTTGGAATAATAATTGGAATTATCGTTATAGGAGGGATTGCTATTTTTCCTATAATTGTTGAGTTAAGTAAACCTATTGAACCTAAACCTATATATTACATTGCTACAGATGATAGTAGTAGATGGGCTCAGTGGGATGATGTATGGGGAAACGAGACTTGGGTAAGAAGTGGTGGAAACTCTGAGGGTTATATCAAGTTTGACCTTACAAATAAACCAAGATATTGGGAAAAGGTAGAAATTTCATTATATATATATAAGTGGCTATATGGTGGAGCTACAATAGTATTATTCGAGTCCAACTGGAATGAATCAATGATGAGTAAAGAATTAACCCAATATACAGATTGGAGTATATGTGATTTTTGGATATGTTTACATCACACACAGTATTTAAATGGTAGTGTAGGTTTACAGAGAATTGATATTACCAATTACATCCAGAATACTAATGTAAGTATCTCTGTAAAGCTAGAAAATAGATATGATAGAGATGGCACGATTCATATATATTCAAAAGAGGCTAATGTAGATAAGGCGTGGCTACCACAACTAATTTGGAGCTAAAAATAAAGGGGGTGAAAAAGAAAGATGACGGAAACTTATGGTGGAAAACTCGAAGAACGAGGTAAAGGAGTAAGTAAATCAAACCAAGTCGGAATTTTAAGAATTGAAGATGATAAACTCGTATTTATTTATGATAATGGAAACATAACAGAGATTAAATTTGAAGAAATAGATTCTGTTATACCTCAAAGAATTAGATTCCCTAAAGGATTAAAAGAACCACTAATTACACTAAAAGATAAAAGAGAGTTTATACTCTGTATTCATCCAACATATACAAGAAGCGGTTTCCTGGAAGGTATGCAAGGTGTTCGTGGAGCTGTAAGTGATAATTTCAGAGCTTTAAAACAAGGAAACATAAAAATGACTAAATTATTAAATTATTTAATATCTAAAAAATAACTTCTCTTTTTTATTAACCACCAGCGATGGTAAAGATTTATTAGTTTCATTTTGTTAACTTTAATTATAATGTGCGAAATTTTATTTATAACAATTGTAGGGGGAGTTGTTGCGGGGGTTGTTATAGCCTTTGTTCAATTCTTTCTAAATCGGTGGTTAAGGGGACACTTAAGAAAAAAAAATATGATTAGAATATTTAAACAAATGAAACCATCATTTAAATGCTCCTTCTGTGGTGAATCAGAGGTATATGAGATGGATATTAGTGGTGGATTTGCCTATTGTACCCGTTGTGGACAGATATATCCTAAACAAAAAAAACTTAAGAAGAAATAATCTTTCTTTTTTTTTCATCATCAAAAACCATCGAAAAAGCCCGAATTTTTATCGTTTTCTAAGAAACCATAAAATAGTATTACTTTTTTTCGATTCGGATAAATATTTTTCGAATTTCATTTGATTGAGAGATTTTATTTAAACTACCAACTATTAAGCAGCAAAACAATTATCAAGACTAAAAAAACGCAGAGCTCGTACCTTAAATATATTTTACCTATCTTAGGAACGTAAATTCTCAAACCGCGAGAGCCTAAATAAACTCTAACGCGTCTTTTTGCGCCCGTTGCGAGCTCTCCTTTTTCCCGATGGTATCTGAGGTGGCAATCGTAGTGCAAGAACGACACGTATTTAGGGTGGAACAATTTCTTTTCGTCGTATATATCGTGGTGCATGGTAGAGGCGTAGGGGTTTAGCTTGGTTTCGCACGCCGGACAGATAAACTTATCGCTGGTGAGAGAGAAGTATTCGATCAATAACGCCTTCGCTTTGGTCCAAGTTTCGGTCTTCTGTAGGTCGTTGTAGGCTCGCTTGTAGTCGAAGGAACGCTTCTTTAAGTATTTCTGGGCGAACTTGTTGTATTTAGCTAGTTGTTTTAAGATCGCCTTTTGTTTTCGCTTCGCGGTATTATTTGACGGCAACATCCCCTCTCGAACGATTCGATTTGCTAACGATTATTAATTTGCTAATTACAAATGTTAACTGTTCTATAAAAAGAAAAACAAAAATAATAATAATAGAGATTTTAGGTTTAACTTTTTTTTTCAAGTGAGTCGCCTTTTTTTTTCTCGGTACTACGAAGTTCGAAAAAGTAAAAAAGCAGTAAATCCCACGGATCTAATAGCCCTGGCATAATTAACTAAAACAAGTTTACTTATTTAAATTGTTCCAATAGAAATCTTAATTTCGGTTTTTTGTTTATATTAAAAAACGAGAGGATTTTTCTGGAGCTGGAGCTGAGGTTAAAAGACAAACGATCCAAACAAGTGCCGAAGAAAGGACGGAAGAAAAAATAGAATCTGTTGTAAAAGAAACCGCCGTTTTAGCGGGCGTATGCGAGGGCGAAACTGAAAAAGCCCTTCTAATAGCCTTTGAGGGAAACAAAGAAATTTGGGTGCCGAAATCCATTATCCGCTCTGATTTCGACTCGGAATCTAAAGATACTCAAAAGTTTGAAGTCGACACCTGGATATTGAAAAAAAACAACTTAATGTAAAGAGGTTTTATCGTGAAAAAAAAGTCTTCGCCAACAATAGATCGCTACGGAAACGTTAAATTTTGGCTTTGCATAAGTCCAGAGTCTGATGTGCCCTTCGTGTTAGATTTCGAAGACGAAGAGATGAGGGAGAACTTAATTAACCCCAACGAAGTGGTAATTGAGGACGAAAAGATAACGATGATAATTTCTTACCCCTTGTCGGTAGAATTTAGTCGCACTTTGGAGAAGAAAGGAGGTTTTACGAGGTTGGACGTTTTTAAAAACATATACGAGGCTTACAAGCAGATTTACGCAGAAGAAGAAGAAAGCGTAGGCGACCCCGGCACTTACGACAATATGTATAACCGAAGAAAATCCGAAGGGAAATACGGAATATGGGGGCATTATCTCGACGGATTAGTTATTGAAAGCGTGATTTACGACCCAAGAGAGAAAAAGCTCGACATGTTCATCGGTTCTTAGGCACATCTTTTATTATTAATCCTCTCTAATTTGGACTTAGATCTTAAACAAGTTTAATGTTCTTAAATTTTAAAGATTTGAAGCTTAAGTATATAAATATCACGGTTAATATTACTATAATGAAGGCAAAATTGATGAATATAAATGAATGATGATAATAACTCCTCTGTGTTAAAAGAGTGTATAAATTTTATTCAGCAGCGTAAACGAGATATAATTAATGGAGATTCGCCATTTATCGAAGGAGATAAAGAAAAAAGTTATGGTATTGCTGAAGAGAGAATTTTTCCGATTCCAAAATGCAATGATTCACGAAAATTAGCCTTCGTGGATGGGGGAACTGCATCAATTTTGAACGCAGCGGATTTTAGTATTAGTTTGAATAGAGTTGCAGGAGTGCTATTTGAAGGGAACAAAATTAAATCTTTCAAGAAAACTCCTGAGGTTATAGAATTTTATACCGCAACTATCCTCGAGCCTATGACAGATGGAAAAATGGCGTACAATATCCAAATATTCCCAAGAGAGCCAAAATCTAAAGAATTCTTGCCAAACGAGGAAATCTTTATACCTTTAGATGAAGTAAGAATGTTAATGGGATTTCGATTTATGCCAAATATTGAGATTTTCGGTGGAGTTGCAATGAGGTTTGCAGAATGGAAATACGCTACCAAACTTATTGAATACGAATTGGATAAGGGAGATATATTTATTCGAGATGGCTCGCTTCAAACAGGATATAAAGACGAAATCTTATTAGTGAGAGATTTATACTCAACTGCATTGGAGAAAAGCGTTTATATTACGGGACTCTCGAAGACTTGTAGGTTGATTACAAAAAGTGGAGATTCCTTAATTTCTTTAGTTGATATGATAGCAAGTAAAAAATATCCAGAAGAAAAATGGTATTATCATCCAATTTATAAAATGACTAGGGCGGATAATTTAGCAGATGTCTATTTCGTGAAACTTCATAAATTTGCCCGTTCGCCTTTTAGGTTTGATATTTATTTAGACCAATCAGAAAATTTAGATCAACAAGAAAAAGAAGTAATAATCTCAAATTTAGCAAGAAATTCAACCGATTTATCATTTCCCGGTTATCCGTATGGCTTAATAAAAGTAGATCAATTATCGAGAGTAGCAGCAAGGGAAATTGGCCCTCAAAAGATTCAGTTAATGTCTGAATTCGATTCGGAATTATATGCTAAATATATTTTACCACGCATTCGCTCTATCGATGCACATGATTTATTAAATGCAATTAGAAAAAATTAGAGGAGTATGAGCAATATCATGAAAATTTGTCATATTACTATAGAGAATTTTCGTTCTTTAGATAACTTTGATGAGGAAGTAGGAAAGCATAATATAATTGTAGGAAAAAACAATACAGGTAAATCAAATTTATTATGGGCTATTTATTATTTCTACTATCCAAAGAATCTTTCTGTTGAGGATTTTATAAAAAGACAAGATGATGAAGAAGAGAGTGAAAAAAAGCTTCAAATTACCCTGACATTTGATAATTTAACTGATATAGAGCAATATAACAACAAAATGTATTTCTTTGATGGAAAAATAAAAATTAAGTTAGAAGCATGGATTGATAATGACGAAAAACTTAATGCTGAGCATCATGGATACGTAAAAAGCTATAGACCATCATATCCCCGTGATTTTGGCGAAGACCTTAAAACTGTTTTAAAGAAAGAAAATCCAGTACGAGGAGACTTTGATATTAATGAAGAATTGAAAAATATCAGGGAAGAGATAGCCCCAAAAGGTAAAATTACTAAGGATAATATAATAAAAATAAAAGAAACCTATTTTTTAAACCATCCCGAAATAGAAAAAGAAATTATTGAACACTTAAGCGAGACAAAATATCATGGATTTGTAAGAACAAATGATCCTAAGATAATTGGCGAATGTTATTTTATTCCTGCAATAATGGATCCCAAAGAAGAACTCCAAACAACAAAAACGACGTCTCCAGTCAATCAAATGATAAGATCAATTCTTAGTGATATTAAGGCAGAAGACATAAAAGAAAATTTCAAGGAAATTCAAAAGCAGGTAAAAAATGAAAGACAAACTGATCTGGATATGCTTAGAAAAAGATTTAATGATGAACTAGAATTATTTAATACCTCAGTTGATATCAAACTCCAAGATGTGGAGATTATTGAAGCTTTTCCTTTAAATATAAATATTCTTTTCAATGATGGAGTTCCCACACCTCTTAATAATAAAGGTACCGGCCTTCAGAGATATGTTCTCTTTAAATTTTTAAAAATTAAAAATGAATTAAATTTAGGACAAGATATTTCATATATCCTTCTATTTGAAGAACCAGAAGCACACTTACATCCACAATTTCAAAGAGAAATTGCTAAAATATTAAAAAATTTGAGTGAATATCCAAATTATCAGACTTTTCTTACTTCACATTCGCCTCAATTTATCGACTTGCTCAATTTAGATTATGTATTTATATTCAATAAAGAAGAAGAGTGCACGAAACCCAATAAATGTGAACTTAACTTAACTGATATAAAAGAAGAAATAAAGACATTATTGTTATTCGATCCCAATGTAAAAGAAATTTTCTTTTCAGAGAAAATCGTGTTAATAGAAGGGCCATCAGAAGAAATTGTCTCAAACATTTTAATTCAGAAAGGAAATCTTGATGTCTCAAATGTTTCAATTATAAAAGCTGAATCAAAATATAACATTCCTCGTTTCATAAAAGTCTTTAATTCGCTAAAAATACCATATACAATATTGATAGATGAAGATCCATATTTCTTACCAGATTATACTAAAACTAATCCTTCAAGAATTAAACAGAAAAGAAGAGCATATAAATTGACATTAAAAATAGCAGAAATCATTGATGAATCATTAGGTAAGATAGTTGTAATATCCCCCGATTTTGATAATTTTATAGGGGTATCAAAAAACCAAAGTAAGAATTTAGGTAAACCTACAGCGGTCTATAATAAGTATAAAGAATTAGAAGGAAAGAACGATGAAATTATCAAAGATGTAGAAGAGTTATTTAATTTACTTATTAATCCTCAAAATCTGAATCACAAGATATCTAATCCAGATGGATCAGAATGGGAGTATCAAGATAATGATTCGGTTAAAGTTCCAGAAGCAAGTTTTAACGATTTTAAAGAAGCAGTAAAACAAAAAATTAAATTATATAAAAAAGTTTATGAGAAATTATCGAGTAATGAAATCGAAGAATTGAAAAATATGTTTGAACTTAAGAAAAAATCGGCAGAAAAAATGATAACAAAAAGTACTGGTCCGATAAATAACTGGATAAAATCAAAAAATTTGTCTGATGAAAAAACAAAATCCAAAAAATAAAAAATAAAAAAATGAGAAAAATGACTGGTTTAGGAAATAAAATAGGAAGTTTTGTATCAGGATCTTTTGCAAAATTAATATTAAGGCAAAAATCCGACAAAGATTTTGAGATTGGAGAATTGATTGTCGCTGGAAATAGTATGGACGAATATTCAATCTTCCAGATTAAAGATCTATTCTATGGAAGCCAAATTCCCGATATTTCTTTGGAGTTAATGGCTGGTTATGGATTGGAAAGAGAACGCTCAAATCTCAAAATTTACGAACCTGAACTAAGGAATTACGTGCTTGCTCACGCAAGAGAATTAATATCTATTAGAAAAAATAAGGTCTCAGAAAAATATGAGCTTACAATTCCCAAAAAATTACCCAAATTCTTTTCAAATATTTTTGAATTAGAGGAATCTCACCTTCAATTTTTTCAAGAAGTGCAAATTGAGACGCCATTAAATCTTGGTAAAGTGCGTTCCGGTTCTAAGGTCTTGGATATAAATGTAATGGTTAACGCTACTGAGGTGTTAAAACATCACATTTTAATACCCGCAGCAACAGGAAGAGGTAAATCAAATTTAGTAAAAACAATGCTCTACGATCTTCTGAACAATGAAAAGTGTGGAAAATTAATATTTGACCCTCATAACGAATATTATGGAACAATAACTCAAAAAGGTTTGAG
>JAHLWJ010000221.1 GCA_019057975.1 Promethearchaeota archaeon
CCCATAGCAATTTGGACTCTTTGGCGCATTCCACCGCTTAATTCATGAGGATATCGATCAAAAATCACCTCGGGAAACGGGATATTTAGATTTCTGAGTAATTCTTGACTCCATTCACGAGCAACACTATAAATACTTTTACCTGGGTGTTTTGCGGCTTCAATTAATAGTTCGCTTTCCATGTGTAATTGAAAGACTTCAGATATTTGGTTTCCTATTTTAAAAACTGGATTGATAGAATTTAAGGGATCCTGAAATATCATAGTTATATCCTTCCCACGATACTTTGCCATCTCAAGATCGGATTTTTGTAATAGATCTTCCCCTTTGAAGTGAACTTTTCCCTTCTCAATTACGCCAGGAGGACGAACAACCTGAAGAATAGATAATGCAGTAACTGATTTTCCACATCCAGTTTCTCCTACAAGACCAAGGGTCTCACCTTCGTATATTTTAAATGAAACGCCTTCTACAGCGCGAACAACACCCTCTTCAGTATAAAAGTAGGTCGTGAGATCTTCTACATCTAAAATTATTTTATTCTTATCAATTTTTTTCAAATCACCTTGTTCGCTTTTCATTAAATCAAAAGCTTTTTTGATTTTCACTTCACTTGCAATAGTAGCATCGGGGAGGAATTTATATTTTAAGGAAACATAAAAAACTACGAAATATATAAGCGAAACTACTCCAAAGAGCAAACGAATATCTTGCGCTATTAAATTTATACCTAAAAAGCGTTTTAAATAGATTTCAAAAATAAATAACTGGATTGACCAAACTATGAATGCAATTATAGCTCCAGCAACCATGGAATTTCTTAATAACTGTTTGGGAAGTTTTTTTTCATTAGATTTTGCTATATTAATTATAATGGTTATCATAATATCGATTATAATTGTTCCAAGAATCCATATAAAACCAAGATAAAAGATATCAGGATCATATATTTCAATCTGTAATAGATCAATTGATAGAAATAAACCCGCAATAATCCATATAAATAGTGTAAAATATTTAAAAACTTTTTTAAATTGGACTTCAAGGATATCCTTCACGTTTAAATTTTCAGATTTCCCAAACCGTTTTAAAAAGATCTTAAGGAGTGGATAAAAGAGAGTTATCATTATCGCGAAAAATAATTGATCATTATTTAAAATTCTAAATATTTCTCCAAAATATCCAAGGACTTCAAATATATATCTTATCCCGATAATTATTCCAAAAAGGATTAAGGCGCAAATTGATGAACTTTTACCGAATATATTTTTTGGGATCTTATTCTGTTCTGGAAGAAATCTGTTTATAAGACCCACTACAATATATAGTACCAACGCTGCAAATATAGCGTCGATTAAAGCCAAACCCCAATTTGCACGATATGTCTGTAATATTATCCCTAAAATTTTTATTCCCCTCTCTTTTAAATTTTTAACCTGGGATCAAGTGCATCCCTCAAACCATCCCCTATTAATATGAATCCGATGGCAGCTATTCCGATAAAGAGTCCAGGCCAAAAAGCCGGTCCTACTGCCGTCATTCGTGCTCTTGAGTACATGATATCTGTTCCCCAATCTGTTATTGTTTGGTCCCCCAAACCTAAAAATGCTATGCTTGCAAATCCTAAAACAGATAATCCCATTGCTCCGAAAATCGAAATAATCATTGGTGAAATTGCATTTGGGAACACGTGTTTAAACATTACCTTTATTTTATCAGCACCTCCAGTTACAGCAGCTCTAACATAAAGATTCTGTTTAACTTGAAGTACTAAAGATCTCACAAATCTTGTGTTAACAGGTATATATAACAGACCCCAAATGAGTAAAAGATTAAGTAATTCACCTCCCAACATGGGACTAATAATTATTACAAGTATTAATGTTGGAAATGAATACATAAAATCTACAAACCGCATCATTATGGTATCAACCAAACCACCGAAATATGCTGAAATAGTTCCTAAAATTATACCACCAATAATAGAAATAAAAACAGGAAGTGCTGCAGCGGTGAGAGTTGTCCGAGCCCCCCATATTAGCCTTCCAAGAAGGTCATACGCATATTTTGTTGTACCTAAAGGATGCGCCGATGAGGGATCATCAAAAGGTATACCACCGGGAGGTAAATAGGGCATAGCTAATTCATCTATAGTATAAGGTGTAAGCCAAGGAGCATACACAGCCATAACTGCAATGAATAGGATCATCATTAACCCTATAATTGTTAAGGGTGTAATGAGACGACGAAATAATCGTCTTTTAGATTTAATCATTTCTACTACTTTTTGTTGGGAAGTAAATTCTGGATCGCGCCATCCAGGGAGTAAATAGAATTTCAATAAACGAATAAAGTTATCCTTTTTCCTTCGAGTTTTTTCCTTATACTTTAATTCTTCCACTATAATTCGATCTGTCATGATGATTTACCTCATTTTTATCTATATACTATTCTTGGATCAATTATTGTATACATGACGTCAGCAACAAGAGTTCCGGTTAATATAATTATTACAGAAAATACCAACAATCCATTTATCACTAAATAGTCACCCGCAAATATTGCTTGAACCATATAATATCCAAAACCCCTATAATTGAATGTGACCTCAATAAAAAGTGATCCTAATAAAGCGGAGGCAGTCCCCCCAATAATAAGGTTACTTGTGGGGAGTAAAGCATTCCGAAGTGCATGCTTATTTATTACATCTTTTTCAAGAACACCTTTAGCACGTGCGGTTCTAATATAATCTTGATCCATAACCTCTAACATGCTGGAACGAGTTAATCTAGTAATACCCGCTAATGAAACTAATGTCATGCAAATCATAGGTAGTAATAAATGTATCAATGTATCCCATAAATAGAGTTGATTGTTATACAAAAAACTATCAATAATTCGAAACCCAGTACTAAATCCACCAGGAGGAACAGGTACAGTTAATCCTGGGGTATTTCCAAACACAACCTCTATATCAATAACACCATAAGTAAAATTTCTTATACCAATTCCAACAAACCTTTGAACTAAAGTGGCGATCCAAAAGACAGGAAATCCTGCACCAAGAATAGCAGCAAGTCGAATGACGACATCTTTCGGTTTATTTTTATTTCTAGCGGACGATATACCAAGTTTGACAGCAATTATAGGAACAATCACTATAGGGAATATCATCAGTTCTATTGTTTTTGGAAACACAGTTCCAATGATTTCGAGCACTGGAGTATTAGGTTGAACTATGTATGATTCACCCCATTGGCCTGTAAAGAAATCTCGAAGATAATTTCCAAGTTTAATATACCATGGATCATAAAATCCAATTCTAATTAATTCTCTTTCGTATACATCTGGGTCTAATACAAATCCTATTCTGTTTGTAACAGGGTTAACAGACATCATATGGGATAAGAGCCATGTAAAAATGAGTACTGCTATTAACATTGGAAACATTATTATAATTCGTTTAATAACATATTTTAGCATGTTCTGAGATTTGCGTTTCATTGTTTTTTCTCCATTAAATTTTTAGACTTATTTGATTTTTATCTAAATTTATGTTTTTTTATACTACGCTGTTTCAATTTCATTCCACTTACTGAACCGAATATTACTAATCCATATAAAATTAAAACATTTAAATAACCTTCAATAGAAGCAAATTGCAATATAAATGGTTCTATTGAGAAACCAAACATTATAAAATAAAAAAGAAAACCTTGAGCAATAAGAAGAGGAACTATCCAAATTGAAGCCTTGATCCCATATTGAGGGGTTTCCTCTTTATAAGTAAGTAAAAAACTCACAAGCAATAATAATAATGCTGGCAAGAAGAAGGATTGAAAGTAAGTTTGATATGTAAAGATAAGAAGACTTTTATCCATTTCTGTAAAAGAAATCCAATATCCATATTGATCAAACATCACAGTGTTTGCTATTATACCATAATATCCTAACAAAACAACTATGTACCCTAAGATAACACCCCCCTGTCTTCCCCATTCAATCTTGAAATATCCCTTTTCTTTTTCGTTAAAGTCTTGCATGCTATCTTCTCTTTTTTTTATCCATTGAGATTTAGTTTATGAAAAAATTCCCCATTTTTTTCCTAATTTTCATAATTGAAGGTAATAATATTGTTCTAATATTTATAATTTAATTTTTAATTTCAGATTATGCAAAAAAACTTTTCGAGTTGAAACCTTTATATACAAAATTAACCTAACTATTTAGTAATTTACATTGTAAATTTATCTAACATAAAATTCTTTAAATACTTTAAGAAGTAGATTCTCTAAATACTTTAAGAAGTAATAAAGGAGATATTAAATATGAAAATAATAACAAAATTTTTAATACTAGGCATATTAATTGGATCGTTTCTATTTCCGGTTATAGGTGTTACAGCAGACTTAGAGCCAACACAAACAGTAAATCGTTTTAAAATTGGACTGACGGGTTCTCCCGCTGAAGATTGGGATATCCCAATAACAGGGGCTTATGGTATCGTTGATTTATGGTTGCAACCTGCATGTACTGAATATCTCTTTGGAACAAATGACGCGTATGATAGAGGTCTTTCACAAGGTGTCTACAAATCTGAAACATATATTCCTATACTGGCAACTGATTGGGTGTTTGATTTCTGGCCTGAGGAAATGAATGATCAAGGATTTATTAATAGAGGAGGCGTAGCTAATATAACCTACACTCTACGCGAAAATGTAGACTTTCACGATGGGTCAACATGGAACGCAACTGTAGCAAAGTGGAATATTGATCGCGCCTATATAATCTCTGGAAATTTGACTGGAAATGGTGATTTAAGGAATAGAGATATATATTGGGTAGATGTTAACGATTGGTATGATTACTTTACTACAAGTTGGAATATGACTCAGTTTAATAAAACCTATGGCTACTATGATGGATACTCAAATCCGAATCCTTACGGAGGTCTTGATTTGGCAGGAAAAGATATTCACTACGCACCGTATGAAATGTATCCAATTGTCAAACGCGTTGTTATCGTAGAAAATCAAACTTATGGGGGAAAAATTAGGATTGAATTCAATGATTTCAATACTTATAGCATGTCTTCGGTTGGACTTGTAAAATATATTTCAATGGAAACTTATGGCGAATTTTGGGATAAGGGTATTTATGGCTATGATAACGATGATCCTCTTTATCCAGACCATATGATTGGAACTGGACCTTACATGTATGTTGATTATGACGAAACTGGTTCACCTGGAGGAGGTACATTGGCTAAAAATCCTAATTATTGGAATCGAACTGGTCTTGAAGATGCTGGTTGGTTTGACGCTGATTTTATTGATATTGTAGTATGGCCAGCAAGCACTTTAGGTACTGAGTCTCGAAACACAGCATTAATGACTAACGCCATAGATTATGCGCTTGATAATTTCTTTACACCAGTAGATTATCAAGATGTTCTTAGTGAATCGCGATTAAATTATATTGAACGCCCAGCAAGTCCTTATGTGTCAGCAATCACATTAAATTGTATTAATGAAACATGGTATACTTGGCCTGGATCTGTTGAATATGTTGAACCAAATTTTCCAACAGGATATCCCTCAGGAAACGTACCTAGCGGCCTCCCTCGGGCACTTCGGAAGGCTTTTTCATACGCATTCGATTATGATACGTATATTGATGTTGGTTTGAACGGACGTGCGGTACGATCAAGTTCCTTAGGTGTCACGAATCTTTATTATAATGCGAGCATTCCCATAGCTACTCGAGATCTCACAATTGCCAGAAATGCTTTACTGAATGATTCTTATTTCGGGCCTCTTTGTGTTGCCCAAAATTTGGACGAGAATAGTACTGATACAGATTGGCACAATGTTGCAAATAGTATAGGTGGTAAAACACCTCTCTGGGTTCTTGATTTTTATTGGGATGACCAATTTCAGGTAATGAAAAATGTATTCCAAACATCTCTTGAAGATATTGGAGTCGCATTAAAAGATGAAACTGGAGCTACTAATAAGATTTCAACTAATATGTGGGCAGAAGTAGGTACGTATTGGATAACTGGGTTCCCTGTATTTTCTGCTCAAGCATGGCCTCTCGATTGGAATATACCAAACAAGATACCTGAAGGTTGGATTGCAGCTTACTATGGTGACCCAAATCGTGGAAGATGGAGGCCCCCTTACTATGATTTCTCAAATCATGACTGGTTTCCATGGTTCAATTTGGCTTTCACATATGGGACAGAAACGGATGACTGGTTAGCACGGATGTGGCTTTCAAATGATACGACAAAACAAACATGGTTTGACAAAATCGCAAATTGGGCACAAAATGAGCAATACAATTGGATATTTATATCCCAAAGTAAGGAAGGTTCCGTACATTGGAAAGATTGGGAAATCAGTAATTATTGGGGCTCAATAACTTATCATCTAACGAAATATGTAGGATTTACAGAAGAATTTCCAGAGATACCCGGTTTTCTAACGTTCTTTATCCTAAGCACATCTGTTATCACAATGATGGGACTAATTTATGTTGTGCGCCGAAAAAGCCGATTTGAATAAACTTTTAAAAATTAATTTTGTTTTCTTTTTTTTTTTCTGTAAATATAGAATAAAAATTTACTTATTATTTAGCTATGCTCAACAAAAATTTAAATAGACGATTTAAATTAATTAAAATAGGATGTTCACATCTTTTTTATAAATAAGAAATATCAATTCTAAGTTAGGGTGATTTAAATGAGTTCTGAACAAAACAAAAAGAAAACACGAAGTCGTTCCCCTGTAAAGAAAGCTCAACAGTTTGAACGTATTTTAGAGGCAGGAAAGCAACTATTTCTGGATAAGGGAAGGGACGGGTTTAGTTTACGAGGCTTGGCTAAAATGCTTGATATGAACCAAAACAACCTTTATAATTATGTAGATAGTAAGCGAGAGCTCTGGATAGCTATTCGGAATAAATTTTTTAAACAATATAAAGATGAGAATCTAGATATTATAGAATCTCATGAAGGATCTAATGTAGAATTGTTGTTGAAAATATTTGATCATTTTTTTGAGTTTGCCCAGAATGACCCCGCAGCATTCAGTATGATGCATATTATCCCTTCTCCTCCCTCTGACAAGGTAGGGACATTTGAAAAAGAATATAAGGCTTTCAATTTTTTGGATGGAACAACGAGAAAAGTACAGGAAGCCATTAACAAAGAAGAAATCAAAGAAGATAACAGTGCAATTCTTTCCTTCTTTCTATACAGTTTAATTTTAGGGGCTACAATTG
>JAHLWJ010000222.1 GCA_019057975.1 Promethearchaeota archaeon
TTTTTCACAATTTTTTCTTGATAATGGACAAAGTTATATAAATCATCTTTGACAAATTTTTTTATTATCAAAGAAATGCCAAATAAATTTTGATAAAGGATAAAGTTATATAAATTGCCTTTGATAAGACTTTTGTTATCAAAATAAATAACTATTTATTTTGATAGTTAATCTTATATTTTATTTAATCTATATGAAAATTATTAAGATTTTTAATTTATTTTATTAAATTAGTATTTCCTCTCATTTTCTGTTTATTTCCAGCATTAATAACTGTAATTTTAGGTCCAGCTGTTATAGGATCACTCCCTATATTAATGGAAACTTTCCTTGGTAGATAGAAGTTAAATACGAACTATATAAAATAAAGGTTATTCACTTTTAAATTACTCTGAAAAGGTTTTAATCCATTCTGGTTCTAGTGGTGTTTTCTTATCTAACATCTCTCTCCAAGCTTCATCTGTTAACCTATTATCCATTGGTTGTTTAAATTCATAATAACTGAATATTGGTCCAACACCTACTAAAATGTGCCCTTCTGGAAGCTTATAGGCTACAACCAAGGTTTTTATATAACCCACACCTTCTTCTAAAACTTTCTTTGTATTGCCATCTGTATGAACATCAGCTACTAAAGTAGTTTTGAATATTTCAGGATTAACAATTGGGGGAAAGTCATCTCCTCCTGCGATATAACTTATTAAACCTTCTGAAATTTCACCAAAATTTTTAATAAAATCATATTCATCTTTAGTTAGAGGTTTATTCTCTAATTCTTTTTTAGAAATCTCCAATAATCTATTTATTATGTCAGAGAATCTATTTAGAGAATTGCCTATTTTTAATCTTGCAAATTCCTTTGGTGGAAGTAATCTTTTTAGTCCTTTATTAGTAATTTCTGTTAAAGTCAAAAGGCGAGCATAAAATTCTGGAACTGGCTCAACATAACCTACAATTGGTGGCATCTCCCCATTTCCCCTTTCAGCCATAGTATAACTCTGTTTCACATATAAGATAGTGTCATGTCTTAGCTCAGTCCAGGAAGCTAAAGCTGTATTCAATTCCTTATCTTGCCAGGGTTCAGTTTGCATAAAGGTCTGATATCCTTCACCAAATTCAACCAACAAAGATTTCAAAACATAAAGCCAATTTAAATAAAGATTTTTAAACCATTCTTCAGTTGATAGAGAATCTACTTCTACTTTTAATTCAGAAAATTTCTTTTCGTAATCTGAATATTTTGTATCTCCTAAACTTTCTAAAATTTCTTTTGCCCTGTCTGAACCAAGAAGAGCCATGATGTCCAATCCACGAGGAAAACCTCTTACCTCTCTTGATGCTGGTGATGGACAAGTTTCTACATCAGTCTTAACCCAGGTGAAGGGACGATTTTCCCTAAATTCGGGATAGTTATCATCCCAGGTAAATGTGAAAGGTTTTTCTTCAGTAGGTAAAAGAATTTCTGGACCTGTATATTCACCTGAGTAAGGAGAAACTATTTCCGAAAATAGATATGAATCTAAGGTAAATCTCTGCCCCATTAATCTGAATCCCTTTGTTTTTTCTAATAACTTTTTTGCTTGTACTTTTAGCTCCTGTATTTCTTCATCAGACAAAGGAGGACATGGCATTAACAATTTGCATTCTCCTAATCCTGAATAAATTTTTGGATTGTAAGGCAGATCCAAAAGTATGTCTCTAATATCTGGATATTTCTCTTCAAACTCTTGTAAAGTTATTTTTTCCTCAAATAAACTCTTCAAAGCATCACTATATTCATAGGGACCCAGATCATCAGAAAAACCAACAAAGAAACTAGTAATAGAATAAATTCTTTGCCATTTTTGTTGAATATTTTGACTTTCTAAAAAATTCTTAGTTATTAAACTAGCTTGAAGAGTCTGAATCTTGGAATCATATTCAGAAATAATTCCATTAATTGTACATAAAGATTCTCCCTTTGACAGTTCTGGAGAACCTTTAATTAAAGATGTCATTCTTCCATACCACATCAATGCTTTAAAGTAATTTTTGAGTTTTTCAGATTTAGTATAATGACCTCTTGGAACATATTGTGAGTAGTCCTCTTTATAGATAAAAATTGGAGAGTATTCCCAACCTTCATGTTTTTCAATTAACTCAATTTCTTTATTAACTTCTGATTTAACAAAATCTGGAATATCTAAGCTATATTTTCTGAAATCTGTCTCACTAAAGTATTTAAAACTAATATTTTCTCCATATTGGTCTTTCATTTGTTTTATCATCTCTTCACAAAAGTCAGCTGGTATCTCTGAAGTGCAATATTCCTCTTTTAGAGTTTCATCACTCATTATTTGATTTTCCTTTGGTCTGAGTAATTCCAGTGCTACTGACAAATATGTAATATTTCTTCTGGCAGCTTCCTTTAAATCCCCATTAGCTTCATTGTATTGACTAATTGATTTATTTAACAATTCTTCACTTAATTCCCATATATCACTGTAAAAGAGATCTCTTTCCAACTTCATTAGTGTAGTGTCAAAAAAGATGTGGTAATAATGAAGAAGACTATCAGTTGTTATAAAAATTGGAAGATCCTTATCTTTTATAACTTGATAATAAGCTGCAAAATCATCCTTTGGAGAAGCTTCCCTGCTTGAATCCAAAAGATATACTCCGGATTCAGCAATATCTTTTGGTGTAGAAATAGCCACAAAGCCATTATTCTTTAAAATAGTTTGAGCTTTAGAGCTAATCTGGATTTTTCCAGAAAATTCCTGATAATTAGAAATGTCTTCAGTCTTAAGAGGGAGATTATATTCAGGAATTTTTGGAGTAAAATCTATTTTTTCCAAAATGATATCTTCCAGACTAATCAGATTTTTTGTAAAAGCAGCTTCAACGGGTGTTGGAGAAACAGTAGTTTCTGTAGCTGGAGGTTGTTCAGTAGTAACTTCTTCCTCTTCAGTTGGTGATGGTTGAGTAATTACTTCCTTTCTCTTAGAACAAGAAATCCCACCAATTAAACCAGCTAAAATAATGATAATTGTAATGATGGCTATTAAAATAATAAAATTTATTTTAACAAAACCGTATATTTTTTTTATTTGCTTTAGAAATTTTGTCTTCATTTTAACCTCAAAAGATATCTACTCTTTAGCCTTTAATTTCTATGAAAAACTGTTTATTTTGTTAGTTTTATTTATTTATTCTGGAATTTTAACATTTTTTAATAATTTGAAATATTTATTTTTATCATTCAATTTCTATTGTGCTCAATAATACCATTCTCTATTTGACTAAGCAATTGCGAAGAACTTCTTAAAGCTAATTCTCTAAGAAATTCACCTGCTTCTTTCTTCTTCATTAAAGAAGGCTGGCTTAAATAGCTTTTAATAGGGAAAATTCTATAAATAAGTTTGGTGGGATAAATTTCTAATCCAACTATCAATCCCTGTTGAGTTTCTTCCAAAAAGTTTTGATCAAAAATAAAATTTCCCAAGGAATAAAAAATTAATTTCCCTTTATATTCCTCTATTTCTTGAACAACATGAGGATGAGAACCAATTATTAAATATGAACCAGCATCAATTATCTGATGAGCTAATTTTTGTTGAGAAAGTGAACTTTTAGTTTGATATTCCTCCCCCCAATGACAAATTACAATCAAAAATTTTTCAGGATTTGATTTTCTTACCATTCTTATAATTTCAATAATCTTTTCATTAGAACAACTGAAAGGAAATATTTTATTAAAAGCTAAGTAAATTATATTATCTTTCTCAAACAAAAAATCCTCATCACATTTTATAGGATTTCCAGCAAAATTAATGTTTGCTTTTTTTAAAAATTCTTTAGTTTCTTTAAAACCATCTTCACCCATATCAAAAGTATGATTATTGGCTAAAGAAAGTAAATTAAAGTTAGAAAAAGCAAGTCCCCTAATTACATTGGATGAGAAAGCAAATTTCAATGAATTATCTGAAAAATTTGGGGGGTTCTCTACAATTGGTCCTTCTAAATTTCCAACTAAAGTATCAACTCCTCTTAAAACTTGACTGATTTTTTTAAAGGGATAAAAAACACTATTTTTTAAAATTAGTTTTTCAACTTCCCTATCCAACATAATATCACCAACAAACAAAATTGTTTTTCCATCGAAATTTTTAATTTCTTTGCTTTCTTTTATACTTCCCTTCTCAAAAACAACACTAAAATATGAAGTTGTTTCTTCTGAAGGACTCTTTTTGAAAAAATCAGAAGAATTTTTATTATGAGCAATAATTCTATAAAATTCATTCTCTTGTAATTTGGCAAATAACCTTGCTCCATATAAACATTGCCAACAATCTACTTCTAAATTTTTGAAATTTTTGTCCTCAAAATTTAATAAAACTCTAATGCTTTTTACATCATGAAATTCAGCAACTTTTTTAGGTAGATAATGAGAAAAATCAACACTTGCTATAATTATTGTTTGAGGTGAACTATAAATATTTATTGTCTCTATAAGTTCTATTATTTGCTCTTCAGTAATTTCTGAGGGTATTAAAATTGGTAAAACTTTGGTGTCTGGAAAATATTTTTCAATATAAGGTAGTAAATTGGTTATTCCGTGTTCTAAAGAAACAAAAGAATTATTAAAAACCAGTTTAGTTTTATTTGATAAATTTTCTAAAAGAATATTATCAACTTTAAGGCCATTAAATTCTTCAGTTTTAGAATCAAGAGTAATAAATGATTTTTCTCTGGAAATATTACCACTTTTAAAATGATCTGGACTTAATAAAATAATCGTCTTGGGATTTTCTTTTGAAGAAAGATGTTCAAAGAAATCTTGAACTATTTCCTTTGCTAATAAATGATGTGGAACTACACCACTTGCTATAAGAGATTGAGTGTTATGTTCTACGTTCTCTTTATTAGATAGATTATTTAAATACCATACTCCACTAATAATTCCAGCTGTCAAAAGGATTATTAGTAATACAATTAGGGTAGTAAATTTAGATTTATTGCCTATATTAATACTCATCTTTTAATTAGATATTAAAGCATTCCATTTGCCAAAGAAATAATATCACAAAGAAATAAAAACTTGATAAATTACCAAAAAAGTACTATATTATACTATTAAATAGTAATAAATAGATAAAAAATGGAAGTAAAAGGTATGTAAAAATACCACTCTGTCGTAATTTTATACTATTAAATAGTAAAAATTTGTAAAAAAGGGGTAGTAAAATGGCACTTCCAAAATTTTACAGAGAACTTTATTCCAAAAAAATATTTACATTCTCGGAATTTAAAGAAAAATTCGGGAGAGAATACAGTGAAAATTATCTCCGTAAAAGGTTAAACGATTTACTTAACTCTGGCTATTTGGGAAAGGTAAAACCGGGGTTATACTATATAATACCTCAGGGAACAAGCAAAGAGGAGTATATTGTAGACAAATTTCTTGTAGCAAGTAAACTTTCTAAGAACGCTCTAATAGGATATCATTCAGCATTAGAACTTCATGGGGCAGCTTATTCTCCATCAAAGATAGTGTATATAATAACTGATAGAAGTTTTCGTTCGTTCAAATTTCAGGGAGTAGAGTATCGCTCTGTGAAGGGAAAGACAAGTTTTGGCAAAACTTTTTTGCTTCGTGAAGGACAAAAACTATCCGTAAGCGATCGGGAAAGAACACTTATAGATGGAATATCTCGCTTGAAATATTCTGGAGGAGTTGAAGAGTATTTCAAAAGTATAGAGATGTTTCCTTACGTAGATTTTAAAAAGATATTAAAGTATTTGAAAATATACCAAAAAAAAGTGCTCTATGGGAAAGTTGGATTTATACTTTCCTATTTTACTAAAAAATGGAATTTTCCTGAAAAAGTGAAATCAAAGATTAAAGCCAATTTGAGTAAAAAGATATATTATCTGACTTCAAGGAAGGAAAAAAATCAACTGAATAAAGAATGGAATTTAATTGTTCCTGTGAGATTAGAAAGCTTAATAAAGGAGCAATAATTGTTTAGCAAATTCCGAGGAAAAGGAATATGTTAAAAGCTTTTTCAGGGCAGAGTTTAAGCCTGAACTACTTTTTGGAACCTTACTGGATGCCCGAAAGTTAAAAAGACATCCAATGGTTATCTGGAAGCAAAGACATTTGAAGGAATGGCTTGAAGGAAAAACAAGCTAGCAGTTATTTGGGGAAAAATCCAGACAATTGTTCCCATTTATGATATGTTCATAATAAGTGAACATACCAAAAATATGAACATGAAAGTCCTGACATTTTAAAATCTTCAAATTGGGAAATCTTTCCATCTAAACATTTAAGTTTAACTAATCTTCTCTATCCTTCTTTTTGATAATAGATAAAGTTATATAAATTGCCTTTGATAAGACTTTGAGTCAATCCCAGTTTTTCTGCTAATGAAATAATTTTTTTACTTTTAAACTTAAACTCATTTCTCATAGTATACAAAAATTGTATACTTTCAGAAATGGCTTGTAAATTATTTTCATTATATTTCGTGGAATCTTATACTTCTATCAAGGATAAAAATAACAATATTTATCCTTATTTAAAGGATAATAGATGCTGTAAAAGAAACCCTTAAGTAATTCTTACAGATTTTTCACAATGTTTTCTTGATAATGAACAAAGTTATATAAATCATCTTTGACAAGTATTTTGATTATCAAAGTAAATCACTATTTATTTTAATAACAATCACCTCTCACAGGTTTGATACTAACCTCCCCTAACTCCTTGTTTTTAAGTCATTATATCAATGTATTATATTGACATATTTGTAATACTATGATATAAATATATTACAATTTTAAATAAAAGAAAGGATGTAAAATGCATACTATTTCAATTAGATTACCTGAAAAATTAGCTAAAGATTTACAAAATATGGCTAAGTCTATGGAAAGGTCAAAAAGTTTTTTAATTCGTGAAGCTATTGCAACTTATTTAGAAGAATATAGTGATTATCAGATAGCTCTTGATAGACTTCTTGATAAAGATGATAAAATAATTGAAAGTTCTGAGCTGAGGAGTAGGCTTGGCTTATAAAATTCTTTATAAAGCTTCTGTTAAAAGCGATTTGAAAAAGATACCTAAGCTGGAAGTTAAGAGAATTTTAAATAAGATAGAAAGTGATTTAGGAAAAAATCCAGGCAAAGGAGGGTTGCTTAAAGGCAAATTTCAAGGACTTTACTCATACAGAATTAGTGTTTATCGAGTAATTTATGTAAAAACAGTAGATGGGGTACTGGTTCTTAGAATAAGTCACAGA
>JAHLWJ010000027.1 GCA_019057975.1 Promethearchaeota archaeon
TCTTTACTTGTTTAATAATTTGTTTCGTTGTTTTTGATTTAATTTTTTAATAAAACTTCTATTATATACAACAAATTTACAAATATTTATAAGTAAAAACTTCTTCTTTAATTATAATAAATAAAAATTAAAATTAAAAGGAGTTGGATTTAAAAAAATGTTAGAAATTAGCAAAGAAAAAGAAACTAATTTTGAAGAAATATTTGGTGCTGAAAACTATGCAAGATGGCTTAAAGATTACCCAACCTTAAAAAACAGTGAAATACAATCTTGGTTAAGAGCAAAAGTCATTGAATTTGCTTTAGAAGGAAAAGATGCATCTAAAATTGATTTTAAAAGCTATATTCGTTATATACATAAATATTGTGAATTTAATCAAGGAGAATCTAAAATTGAAGATATGCCATCAGAATTAATATCAGAAGAATTAGATGAAAGAAATGACAGATTAAGAAAATATCTTTCATCTTTATATATTTTTGATAAAACTTATGAAACAGAAACTGGTAAACCTTTTTATGATGAACCTAAAGAAGATAAAAAATTAACTAAAGAATCTAAAATATGGTTAAAGAAATATGGTTTTACTAAAATACCAAGTGATGTATCTATTAGAAACATGATTCAAAGTAGAATTAAAGGATTCTTTACTCAAAGAAATGCAAAAATTACTTATAGATTGAAAGCAAGGAAAAGTGGAGCAAATAAAAATGAATTATACTTAGATAAAGACATGATTAAACAAATTCAAAGCAAATTAGAATCAGCTCAATATAGACTTATCAACAAGTTTGAAACTCAAACTGGATTAAGGATAAGTGATGTTTTAAATGAATTAACAAGTGGGAACTATAAAATTGAGAAATATAAAGAACATTATTTCATTAAAGACTTTAAATCACAGAAAGAAATGGTTTTTATTAATTTTCTATTTTTTACAACTGAATTAACTGATTTATTAATTTCTATATATCCAGAAAGTTTAATTACAAACAAAAAAGGAGAAATAGAATTTAAATTAGATTTGACTAAGCTTTTCATGTCAAGGAAAAATAGAAGAATTAGAGACGTTGATTATTTAGCAAGAATTAAAGCTATTTCTAAAGAACTTGGATTTAATGGTAATCTAAAAACACATGCTTTTAGGAAATACTTCTGTGATACTATTTCAAATATGGAAAATCATGAAAATAAATTTAATCATCATTTAGAAGGAAGAGAACCAAATTATGTGGATGATACATATATAACAAGTCTAAAAAACCTTAAAAAATACTATAAAAAATGGATCTTAATAGAAAAAGAAGTTTGTATTGATTGTATTATTGTTGATAATACTAATGAAGAAATTGTAAAACATAAAACTAAAATAGCAAACTTAGAGAAGCAATTAAGCATATCAATAGAAAAAAATGCTAATTTAAGCTTAAGACTTGATAAAATTGAAGAACATCTTAAAAATCTCAAATAAATATTTTTTTTATTATTCTTATTTTTATTCTTATTTTACATACTTTTTAAAGCCATTAAAGACACTTTTTTAAATCTTTAGACTAATTTATATCTCATTTTTTAGGTATTTTTTCAAACAACAATAATTATTGTTTAGACTATTTATAGATTTTTAACTTACTATATAGTTTAATCTTTTAACATTTTAGCCATTTTTAGCTATTTTCCTAATAAAATTTATAATAATAGTATGAAACTCAAGACTTCTAAAAACACACTTTTAATTTTATTTGACTATTTATGCTTATAAACTTTTCATTTTTTCTTTCTATAAAATCTATTAATCAAATTACTATAAACAACGTTTATACTTGATGGATTTTACAATTTCATTTATAAATTTAGTTTCATTCTAAATATGTAAGAATAAGTATTTATTAATAATACTAAAAAATGAATAAAACAAAAAAGAAGTGAAAATTGAAAATGTCATTACATATTACATTAAGTTTAACATCTGAACATTTTAAAAAGTTAAATGAATTGAAAAAGAAAAGTAAAATCAATAAATCCATGTTATTTAGAATGTTTGTAGATTATTTTGACAAACAACCAACTGAATTTAAAAAACTATGTGAGGGTGATTATGGTTTCAAGTAAAGAAATATGTCCTGAACATAAAAAACCTATAATCTATACTTTCGATAACAAAAAATATTGCAAGGATTGCTTGGATAACAATTCTCAAATCATAAAAGAAATGAAAAAAGAAATATCATCCAAATAAAATGAGATGTTGGAGATCATTCCTAGAAAACATCCTAATGTCTTTCTGATCTTCACGTCTCACCTAACTAAAAGAAGTGAAAAGCAAAATGAGTAATTACAATAATGTCCTAAAGAAAGAAGAAAGGAAAGAAGAAACTAAAAAAGAAAGGATATTTAAGGCTTTGCAGGAAGGTATGACACCAGCAGAGATTATAAATGCTGGATTAGGAAGTAAACCATTAGTATATAGATATATAAAGCATTTTAAGGATGATGGATATATATTTAATATACAAAACAAACCTAAAGATGATTTTGAAAGAATACAATTTGAACATAACAAAATTATACTGGATATGAAATATAAACTCAATTTAACACTTAAAAAGCTAAAAATCATTACTAATGATCCATATTATATGAGATATGCTGATGTGAGAAAAGCAGTAATTATGACTAAGATATGGGAAGAAGAAGGTTGGAAAGAAAAGTATGAAGAATGGGTAAAAGATGGTTGGCAAAAAAAGTATAAAGAATGGATAGAACTTGGTAAACCTGAAGATAAAGAATTAGAAATTAAAACTGCAATATCTAAATTATTAATACATTCCAGAGATCTACATTATCAAATTGATAAAAAATATAAAATTGAGAAATATAATCCTAAAACACAGAAATATGAATCTTTGGAATATAACATTAAAGATTCTTATTGTTGGAAATACTGTACAAGTGGACTTAAACTTGCAAAACAAATAGGATTAATACCAAATGATGCATTAAAAGATAAAGCAAATCCTGATCCAGAAAATGTTCAATATTATAAACCACATGAAGAACTAAATGTAAGAGATGATATTACTTATACTTCTCATGATGTTAATACATTTAATAAATGTTTTGATTATAAACATGTTGGTGAAATAATAAAAGAGAAAGCTAAAGCAATATCCAAAGAACTAATGAAACCAATAAGATATTACACCAAAACAGCACAACCAAATCATAAAGAAATATGGTGTGAGAAAAGTGAAATTATTCCTTTTGATGTAGCAAGAGAACTTAACATGGAAATCCGTCCATGTGGCTCTGGAGAAGCATCAGATATGATGTGCAGTAAAGCTGTAATGAAAGCAAAAGAATCAGGAAAGAATTTAGTTGTTGGTTATTTAACTGATTTTGATCCAGCTGGAGAAGGAATGCCTGTAACAGCATCAAGAAAAATACAATATCATGCAGAACAAAAAGGAATTCAAGCATTTCTATATCCAATAGCTCTGAACTATAAACAAATAATAAAATATGAAATACCATATAGTCCACCAGCTGAAGACAACAATTTTAAAAAAGCTTATGCAACAAGAGTTAAAGATTTTAACATTAGATGGAACATAGATTCAATAGAAATTAATGCTTTCAAAGCTCTAAAATTAAATGAACTTAAACAAGAAATTAGAGATGTTATGATTCTACATTCTGATGATAAGTTATATGACAAAATAAAAGATGCTAAAGAAGAATTAAAGAATAACATAATAAGAGCAATAAGAAAATCTTTGAGATATAACATACATAAATTAAAAGATAAAAGGAAAAGAGTTAAAAACAAGAGAAATAAAATTAAACAGAAAAATAAACAACAAGAAAATATCACAAAACAATGTGAAACTTTAAAAGAAATAGATTTAAAGAAATATGTTGACTTAGAAACCAATATGAATGAGAAATACAATGAACTTACTGAAGGATTTGAGGAACGGAAAGATAAGTATATTGAAGCACTTAAAATACTTGAAGATAGAGCAATTGAAAAGTATGACGAACTTGCTGAACCTTACGATGATAGAAAAGAAGAATTTGAAGAAGCTATTAACATACTTAAAGATAAGACAATTAAACCATATAACAATAAAAGAGATGATATAATAGAAGAACTGGAACATATTAAAACCAAAAAAGAGAATAGAATTGATACTGATTTAAAAGAATATAAAGAATTATTAGAGATTAACATTAGTAAAGTATTAGAAGGAGTAGAATTTAAAATGCCAAAACCAGATGTATCAAATGGAGAAAATGCTTTATTAAACACCAATAGAGGTTATATAGAACAATTAGATAAGTATATTGAATATAGAAAAAGAAAAAGAGACGAGGAGGAATGTTAATATTTCTCTCAGTATACACCTCACAATGATAGTAGAAGCGATCTACATAGGTTTTAGAAAATTATGAAAAATTGGAAAAATTGACAAAAATGAAAAAATAAAAAAAAATCCCAAAAATTTGAAAAAATAAAAAGTTTCTAGGAAGAGAAAAATAAAAATGCCTGAAAAGGAAAAAATGTTTAAAATGAAATTAAAATTGGAAGAAATTATACATGGTGAAGACATGATTGTATTTCCTATTTTCTCAAATAGCCAAACAATTTCAGGCATAGACCAAATAAAACCTGTGTTAGAGAATTTTACAGAACAATTGCATAAATTTATCAAATCTATTCTAATTCAAAATAACAAAAAATAGGTGATTAAAGTGAACTATTTGTATCATGCAAGGAAGATTAACATGTTTTTATGCTCTAATGTTAATCTAATTAAAAAGTTTAATTTATGTGTTATGCAATTCTATTTAATTAAAAAATACTTAAAAAAGCTAAACAAAAAGAGAAAATGAAAAAAATTAACTTGGTCAAAGACAATAAAACTTTATTTAAACAATTGAAAAAGAATGCCATTAAAAAAGAAATGCCTTTAACTATTGAATGGGCAAGAATGGCTATTGTTTTAGGATTAAAGGCATTTTTACAAACAGAAGAAGAAAAAGGTTAAAGAAAATGAGTGAAAAAAGGAAGTGAAATAGAAATTGACCGATATAGAAAAGTTTCCATTTTCCAATTTGAGTAAAAGGCAAAAACAAATGTTAATGATAATCTACAATAGCAATTCTGTAAGATTTAATAAGAATCCATCCATAATTAAAGTCAATAATATCATTAACATCCAACATTCAATTAATTTTAGAGAGATAATTGAGAAAATGGAGAAAGCATATAATAAAGAAGGCATTAAAACGAGATATGAATATAGTTATGGTAAAGAATGCTCTGTATCAAGTTTTCAATCTGCTATAAGTAGAACAAAAAGAAGACTCATTAAAAGAGGGTTTATAGAAAGAATATCATACACAGGAATTGATTACATTGACATACTTTCAGATAGACAATATCTTGCTCCATACAGATTAACTGAAAAAGGAATTGAATGTTGTAAAAAGAATTTAGTAATAACGGTTAAGAACATAGAACTTAACCATTACAAAAAACAAGAGAATTAACCAATAATAAAAATTAAAGAAAAGAAATGATTAAAATGAATTACTTACATCACACAAGGAAGATCAACATGCTTTTATGTTCTAACATCAATCTACTTAAAAAGTTTAACTTATGTGTTATGCAAATTTACTTAATAAAAAAATATTTAAACAAATTAAAAAATAGGAAGTGAAAAAGTAGAAATGCCAAAAAAAGAAAAGATGTTCAAATTGAAATTGAAATTGGAAGAGATTATACACGGAGAGGACATGATTGTATTTCCTATTTTCTCCAATTCTCAGACAATTTTAGGGATAGACCAAATAAAAGCAACTTTAGATGTTTTAAATGAACAATTATTGAATTTCATTAATTCAGTATTGGTTGAAAATAACAAAAAAACAAAATAAAGAGATAAAAATGAATTACATTGAATATATTACAAAAATAGGTAATTTGTTAAATGAAAAAATATCTTTAGCTAAGAAGTTTAACCTATGTATCATACAAAGATATTTTATAAAGAGATTTTTTAAAAAACTAATAAATAGGAAATGAAAAAAGAAAATGAGCTTAAACAAATGGATATTAGGAAAAAATGAAGAAGAAATTGTTTTTAAAAGAATAAAAAATGAAGTAAAAAAAGCTTTTTTAACAAAGAAAGGAACTGAATTTAAATTTGAAAAAAAACACATGATTGAAGATCTTGTAGGAATTATTGCCAAAAAACTAAATACAAAAGAGGACATAGTTAGAAAACACGTAGAAAAGCTATTGATTGAATGTTTTATCTTTAAGGATTATATGAATTATATTTATTATTATCCTAAAAAAACAGCTGAACTAAAACATATAATGGATAATGGCATTAAAATAGACCATGATATTGTTATAAATGGAATTCACGATAAAATTCACAAAGAAAGACTATTAAGAAAACAAGAAAAAAAGAAAGAATTAAGAGAAGAAATAAAAGCAATAAAAGAAACTTTTGAAAGAATCCAAAAAGAAGTTGACGACCATGCAATGAAAGAATGGGAAGAAGAAACAAAAGAAATGACCAATGAAGAAAAATTAAAACACTTAGAAAAAAAAATGGGAAAAGAAAAATTTCAAGAAGAAATCCAGTTAGGAGAAGAATATGAATTAGAAACCGGAAAAAGTGTCATGACGCTAAAGAAAACTGTAAGAAAGGATTTTATCAAATGGAAAGCATTAAAGATACATTATGAAAAAATTCATTCAGTTCCTTCAATAGAAATAATAAGAGAAAAAGCTAAAAAAATAGTTAACAAAGAAGAAAAACAACAAATAACTGAAGAAGAAAAAGTAGAAAAGGTTTTAGGAGAACTTGATAATAAAAAACTTGATGCAATCAATTTACAAGATGCTATTGAAGAAAAAGAATTAAGAGAACAATACAAATTAGAAACCAGTAAAAATGCTATAACTTTAGCAGGAACTGTTAGAAAATCTTATTTAAAATGGAAAATAGAACAATAAAAAGAGGTGAAAAAGTAAAAATGAGTGAAAAAGAATTAAAAGAAGAAGAATTAAAAGAAATAATAACCAATACATTAGGAGAAATTGATCCTATAAACAAAAATGAAAATGGAAATAAGGAATGGTTTGAAGAATTTAAAGATAAATGGAATAAAATAGATAAAAAATTAACAAAAATTGAAAACATTAAAGGAGAACAAGGTAGTTTTATTATAAGCAGAAATCCATATACATTAGAAGTATTTAAAGAAAACTTTAATATAGAAGTAAAAGATGAATTAAAATCAGAATGTTGTAAATCAACAGAATTAAAGGGATTCTATTTAAGAGATTTTGATTTACATCTTTTCTTTTGTAGTAAATGTAATGCTTTAAGTTATGTTATTCTAAGAAAATGGATGATGGGAATCAAACCAAGACCACCTAACTAATTTATTTTATTGTAAGTGTGTTAGATTTACTAAAACACCAATAGAAATGAATTAAAATAAAGAGATAAAGAAAATGAGTGAAGATTTGATGATATTACCATTTGAAGGAAGTCACTATTCACATTCTGTACTAAGATTATGTGGTTTTAGTGGTAATGGTTATGCAAGTGAATTAGCTAAAAAATTAGGAGAATTAAGAGAAAAAGCTAAGAAAAACGATCAATTTGTTCCTGATATATTTACGTCATATTTATGCTTGGATGATGACAATAAAGATTATTATTATGGTATTACAAAAGATTTAGTCTATGTGTTTGCAAAAGATTTAGTTGAATTAGAAAATATTCATAAAGAATACTACAAAGAAGATGATGATGATCCAGATCCTTATTTTAATAGAGAAAGAGCATTAGGAACAATGGCATACTTAAAAACACTTCCAAAAGACAGAAAAATAGCATTATATTATCATTAAGAATTAAAAAATAATTATTTTTTTTATTTTGTTGAAAGTGTGTGTCCAGATTTACTGGATCACCAACTAAAATAAAAGAGGTTAAAGTAAATGAGTGAAGAAGGATGTGAAATCTGTGGATGTGCAATAGAATGGATTTTAAAAGATGTTGAAGAATCAGTAATATATAAAGTTTGCTCAGATTGTATAATACCATTAGTAAGCTGTTCCCTATCAAAAGAACAATTTTTTAACTTAATAAAAAGTGGACATAACAATAAAGAATTTCTACTGCATAGTGATTATTATGTGAATGGTATTGCTTTGCAACCAGCAGATAATCCACCACAATCTAAAGAAAAAATGATTGAAAGAATTGCTAAAGCTATGAAAGGAATTGATTATAGGGAAGAAAATGATTTAGACATAGCTTTCAAGGATTTAGAAAATGCTTTTAAAACAGATGATGAAACACATATAGGTTTTTGTAAGTTTGGCTTTTGGTTGGCTTTAAGAGAAATACCAATTAAACTTAAGGAAAATTACATGTTAATGACTTACAAGAATTTAGATACAACTGATACATTAGAGTTTAAGAACATTAACATGAGAAGTTATATATTTGTAGACCATAGACATCTAATGATTGATTATCAAGATTATTATAATTTCACTTATAAGCTTGGAGATTATGCTGAAAAGAAAAAAGAGATGAAAAAGTAAAAATGAAAAAAGAGAGCAAATATTTTTTGGCAATTCTTATAAGTGGAATATTTATTGCAATAATGTGGTTTTATGGAAATTATAGAACATATCAATTTCTACCGTTAAATGTTTTAGATAGGATAACAGGTATCATATTTATATTACTGGTGTCAATTGGTTTTATCATAGGCATTTTAGCATTTAAAAAGAAGTAAAAAGAAAGATTGAAAATGAAATCAGTTAAATTACCAAAAATATCAAGACCTAAGTTAAAATCATCAAAAAAGAAAAAAAGAAAAAAATCTAAAGCTAAAAAGAAAAAATCAATTCAGACTAAAAAGAAAAAATTAATTCAAGCTAAAAAGAAAAAGAAAAAAACTCAAGTTAAACAGAAGAAATATAAATTGCCAAGTGTACCAAGAATTTCAAGAGTAGACGGTAGACTGGAAAGAACTAAAAATTACACAGCATTCATTTATTTCTTAATTGGGATAGTATTTTTAATTGTAATGATCTTACAAGCATTTAAAATGATTTAAAAGTGGTTAAAATTAAATGAGTGAAGAAGAAAGAAGATTATACAAAAATGAAACAGGAGAATCACCAGTTTGCAATGACCAACTAACAAACAACTTCAAAAAATGGTTAGAAAGAAGAGATATGCAAAAAGCAATACAAAAAGTTATAGAAGAAGAAAAGAGATTAAAAAATGAGCAAAATTGATAATAGTTATCTTCCAGATATAATTCAAATAGCTAATAAAACATTTCTCCAAAAAATTAACAACCTATTTTCTTACAAAGTCTTTTATTTGTATCCAAACAAAAAGAACATTAAATATATTGAAGGGATTATAAAATTTAGATTATGTCCTGATTACAATCATAGATTATATTACGTGAATTGTTTTAATTCAACAAATAACTATAAAGTGACCATGATTAACGTGTGTCATGTTTGCAAACAAATGTTTATTCTCACTGGGAGATATAGCACCAAAAACAAACACATAAATGCTTTAAAATTTTTTACTGAATTAAACAAAAGAAGGGAAAGCAATGATATTAAATGAGATTCCCCAAATGTTTGAATTGCAACAAAACTCTTATTCCAAATAAAAAAATAGGCAATTTCTGTTGTAAAAAATGCTTACGGAAATACTACAAGAAATATAGGAATAGAAAATTCATGGATAAAGACATTGATGACATGATTGAAGACATGAGAGAAACTCCTATGTGGAATAAAATGATAGAACGCGATGCTAAAGCCAAGAAAAAAGCCAATGAAAGAGGAGATCAAAGAAGAAAAGGTATTTATTAACACAAAAAAATAAATATTTAAAACTACTTTTAGTATTAAAGATGGTAAATACTACCACTATTGTTAAGAAACTAAAAAAACAAATACTATGTGAATTCTGTGGTAATATTATAAGAAAACCAAAAAAACAAATAGTAATGTTTGTTAACATAGAACAAAATCCGGTGCACTACTTTTGTCAAAAAAAGTGTAAATTCGACTGGATTTATCAAAAACAAAGAGAATAATTTCAAGAAATATCTTATTTTTTTATTTTTATAAACAAGGTTTATATCTACTTTTTTTTAATTCTTTTTAATTATTTTTAACTTCTATTAATCTTAACATCAATATAGTAAAATCTATCAATGAGCTTAAAGTTTTTAAATTTATATACTTATTATTTTACAATTAGTTAAAAAAACTTAAAAAAAGGTGATTATTATACCTAAAATTAAAAATTTAGAGGTTGAATGTTACTTTACATTTGGCATGTTAAAAAAACAAAGAGAACAATTAGATAAAGAAGCAGAAGAAGAAGATATAGCAGTTGGTAAACTTATTAGAAGAAAATTATTTCCAAGATAATTTCTTATTTTACATTAATAATATAAAAGGTGAGTTAAATTAAGATAAGAAAAGAAAACAATTATGTGGTTGGGAAAGACCACATAACTGAAAGAGCTGAAAGAAACATGAAAAAGGTGCAACTAAATCATGATTCATCAATGTAAATATATCTCTTCTCATATTTATATTCTTTTATATTGTTATATATTTCAAGATCATTTCATTTTTCTCCAAATTACCTGCAAAAGAGGTGAAAAATGAAAATCCCTAAAGGAATTAACCAAAAATATGATGATGAACTATTTAAAAGAATATTTAAACCATTGGATGATGGAATAGATGAATTTGGTAATTATATATCACCAGATTATGAGAATATTGTAAAAGAAATAGAAAATAGACTAATTAGATACATAAAACTATGTAAGATATCTAAGTTTAAAAGAGATAATAGACTTCGTCTTACAGAACAAATAAAGAAATCTTTATTGGATAAATTTGATGAAACAATTGTAAATTTAATAACTTCAGGAACTGGAATGGGAAAAACCTTTCTAAGTCTTGTTTTTGCTAAATACCTAATAAAAAATTGCCAAGATATTGATGGTGTTGTGTTTCTATGCCAAGAATATGAAAATGGAGTAGATCCTATTGAAAAAGAAATAAAAAAGCTTGAATTTTTAAAACATGTGGTTATATATAGAGGTAAAAGTAATGCTTGTTTACAAAAAGCAACAATAATTAACAAGAACAAAAATACCATTGGAGATTTTTTAGAACAAGGATTTGATATTGAATTTTACTGCAAAAACTGTCCAGTTAGACATAAATGTGAAGCAATAAAAAGCCACGATAAACTTTTTGTTCAAAAATGCAAGTCTTTTGTTGGTGTTCAAAGCCAAATAAATGCTGTTCTACCAATTTACTTTGAAAAGTTTTCTCCAACAATAGTTTTGTTTATAGATGAAGACATGGAAAGTGCATTAGAAGTAGATGAAAAAATAGATAAAGATACTTTAACTAAGAATGTAGATTATCTTGTTTATGAAATCAAGAAAGAATTTAAAAGAAAAGAATCTAATGTTAATTATATTGAATATTTAAAAAGTTTAAAAGAAGTATTTACCATATTAAAAGAAGGAATAGATGATGAAGACAGTAGTATAAATTATGAACAATTAGATTGGTTGTTTTCTGAGTTTGAATATTTTGGAATAAACTATAAAGATAAATTCATAAAGAAAATAAAAGAAAATTTAGAATTTAACATAAAAGAAAACAGATGCAAACTATTTAATCAAAAATATAACCTAATAATTGATTTAATACAAAATTATGTAATTGAAAATGATGAATACTATTATCCTAATTATGAACCTGAAAAATGGTTGAATGCAGTAATCAAAAAGAGAATAGACTATAAAAATGAAGGAGAGTTTTTAATAAAGGTTAATTTTATCAATAAGATAAATACTATAAAGTTTGCTGATGATGAATACATACTAAAAATCATCCACAATGATGCCACAGCTGATAAAGGAATATTACAAGCTTTCTATGGTAAAACACAACTAATAGTACAACATTATGGCAGTAGTCTTGATTATGAGAAAATTAAGTTCTTACAGCTTAAAATACCAAGAAGGAGATCAAGCAGAGATGGTCTAAGAATTTCTCAATATGTTAAATCATCTTATAGATATGGAACATTAACAGAAGGAACATTAAGTGTGCTTTTAGGTTATTTAAAAACTTGTATTGATTATTATTGCATCTATAAAAAAGAAGAGATACTTACAATATCAAGAAATGTGTATGCTAATGAATTTAAAGAAGAAAGCATGCAAGAAATGGATATGAATTTAAAAGAAATTATTGAATCTTTAAATGAACTTATTAAATGGGATGAATATCCACTTACAGGAACTAATATCTATAAGGATATTAATACTGTAATTATTTTAATGAAACCAGAATTATCTGATCCTGAATACAAAAGAAAAGCTATATTATATCACACTACTCCAGAATATTATAGAAAGTATTACATAGAAAAAAATATCAAACAAGGTTATGGAAGAATTATGAGAGGAGAGAATGTAAAAACAGTTGTTATATTTACTGGATATAAATTATTCACAAATACATTTATAGAAAACAATAAAATAGATATTTTTTATCTAAAAAGTGGAAAAGCTGTTGAAAATTACTTTAAAATACTTAAATACCAAGATGTTATAATTGATTACTTAAAGAAAAATAATACTATAACTATTTTACAATGTGTAGAACTTTTGAATGAAACAGATTGGTTCATAAGAAAAATATTAACTCATTTGGAAATAGAAGAAATTTTGATACATAGAAGAGATAGTACTGGACACAGACATACATACTTTCTTAACAAACAATATGATCTATAAAAGATTTATAGTAGTTTGATTAATTAACTCATCTCTTTTGCAAGAGTTACTATAGTTACTATAAGTCGTGCAAAAGAGATTAGCTAAAGTATATATGAGTATAAATGTATTAAATTTTAGAATTATTGATAGGACGACTTGTTTTGAATTTAATAGTATAATAATGTATGAAGAAGAACTAAAAGAAAAAAACTAATTTTTAACAAAATATCAAAAAATTATTTTAGAATTTAATAGTATGAAATTACTTCTTATATATTATTAGAAATAAAAAAAAAATCAAAAAAAACTGAAAAAAAATGGAAATCAAAGATACTATGAACTAAATAAAGCTAACTATATTTTTAGATTAACAATTTTATCAAATAAAAGAACTGATAATTAATTGTTGCATAAGTCTTGCAAAAGAGATTAGATTTAGAATGATAGCATATAAATTAATAAAGAAATTTATTTTAATTTACTATAATAATTTACATACTTAATTAAAAAGTAAAATTAATAAAAAATTAAGCTTTATTTATAACATATCTTAAACCTAATTAAAATAATAATATTTATTAAATTAAATTTTTACACCTTAAACAACTAATTCACCATTTTCTAAGCTATAAAACACATTCTAAGACCATAAAAAAAGTTAATTCTTGTTTTAACAATACTTCTAACCTAATTAGACTATTCTAAAGTAAAAGATGTTTCTAAGCTTTAAACACTTGTTGTAACAGGGTTTGTAATTTGGATTAAAAAGTAGTTAAATTAAAAGTTGTTATCTATTATCTTTCTTGATTTATTGTTATACTCTTACTTTAAAAAGTAAAAAATCTATTTTACTTATGTATATAAAGAATAGAGCTTAAATTAAATTTCTTTTTAATTTAAACACAATTAAGGTTATTTGATGATGTATACAAAGAATAGAGCTTAATTTAAAGAATATTGCAATTTTAAGTGTTATACACTTTTTTTCACGAAATAATTTGTATATTAAACTCATGAACTTCTAACTATTAATAGAATAAATATTAAAAATATATTATGCTTACTTAAAATTTAGAATAACACTATATTTATCAGGACACGTAATAAAAAATTTAAAAATCTAAAGAAAACTATTAAAATAAGCTTAGAGAAGATTTTTATTTTGTATACTAAATTTAAAGAATTAAATTATTAATTTTCTTATTTTTGCGTAAAAACTAAGGTTTCAAGGTGTTTATGTGTGTTTACATAAGAAATTTTAAGGGTTTAGTAAAATTGGTTTTTTGCTGTTTAGAAAGATGTAAAAATGTGTAAAATGTAAAATCATGTAAAACCAAAGAAATTAACTTCCATTAGGATCAATTTTAAAGTATGTTTACATCATGAAATTAAGATTTGTTTGAAATTTTGATTAAATTAATAACAATTTTTAAATTTTTAGGAAATAGTATAATTTCTTATCCAGATCAATTTAAATGGTGATTAAAGCTAAATTAAGAGATCTTCAAAAATCACTCATTAACTCAAAAAAACATAGGTAAAATCAAAAAAGGAACAATAAAAAATTATAATTTTTTTAATTTTGTTTCTATTCTATATATACATAATAGAAACTCTTATTAAATACATACTCTATATATTAATTAATAAAAAACAATAGAGTATATATTAATTTGACTTTTACAAAAGAAAAACCTGAAAATAAGAATTTTGGAAAAAGGGACATTAGAGTAGCATCAATACGAGTGCCTGCAGATCAATATGAGGTAATTTTAGCAGTTATGAAAGATTACGTGAGCAATTTTAAAGAAGACAATGTTAAAAAAATAGAAACTATAAAAGATAGCATTGAAGAAATTATTTCTATGCATTTAGATGTTAAGGATTACGTTAGAAAAGAAAAGAGCATTACTTCAGATAAGTATTACAGCATTTTATTCAATCATAATGAAAATTTGATTGATGATTTAATAGATAATTTTTCTATTGAAAGAAAAAAGCCAGTAAAAACACTTACAGAAGAAAATAGAGAAAAAGAGTTAAAAAAAGAAAATTCTACATCATCAGTTTGGAAACCACCACCAATTTATAAACCAATGGATATAGATAAATTATTGAAAGAAAATAGAAAGAGAGCAAAAAAGAGAAATAAAAGAAGATGAAAGATGAAACCAAAACAAACAAGAATGAAATAGACCAAGCACTTAGAGATGACAAAGAAAAATATTTTAAAGGCTTTTCAAAAAAAGATGGTAGAAAAATATTAGATCACGTTAGAAAAGCTTTTGTAGAAAAAAATAAAGGTAATTGATAAATAATGAGTTATAAGAAAGATAAAGAAGAACTGATAAAAGCATTTGAAGACAGCCAAAAAAGAAAGAAAATAGAAGAATGTGAAAAGAAATTAGCTAAAATACAAAAAGAAAAGAATGGTAAATCATGAAGAAATTTAAGTTTATGAGCAATGATAATTTTGTTCCATTGTTTTTACTATTGTTTTGCATAGTTGGTTTATTGGCAATTATATATGTAAACAAATATGGTGAGATAAACATACATGCCATTGAATTTAGAGAAGAAACAATTGGTGTTTTGGTTGTAGCTTTATGCATGGTTGCTTTAATTCCTGTATTTTATTATTTTATAAAGGAACTGAACAAATAATTTTTCTCTCTTCAGGTAAAATTATTAATGCAAAATCAACTTAGAAACTTATTTGAAGTAATATAATATGAAATAAGAGTTGAAAACTGTATTTAAATTTATGAAAATTATATCTCTAAAACTTACAAAGAAGTGCTTTAGTTAAATTCTAAGCAAGATAACAGTTGAAAAATTACACTTAAAAATACAATATATAAAGTATAGAAAAGATATTTTTAGATGATAAAAATTCCTAGTGAGTAAAAAATTTTCAAAAATAGCTGATCTCTTAATACTGGGTTTGTTTTTAGTATAATAACATCAAGAAAAATAATTATCTGTTGAAATTTGAGCTTAAATGACACCTTTTTTTGTTGTGATCTTTAATTTTGGCTATTTTCTCCACAAATGCATGTGAATTTTATGGTTTAACAGTATTAAAGTTTAATACCCTTCATTTTTTCCAAGTGTGAATAGGAATTTTTTCTTTTTGAAAAAATTAATTTCTCCAAATTCGAAGAAATCTTCTTTTTTGGATAGTCCATCTTTTAGCTTTTTTAGTCTATTACCAAGAGTTTGCTCTATCATATCAACTATAACAGCAATATCCTTATGCTTATTCCATGCTCTGAGATACTCCCGCATTATCTCTTCATTTTTAGCATTTCACAGGGTTTTGTATTGGTTTGGTGAGAAGATGTGATCATTTAATACAAGGTATTAATGATATTTTAATTCATTTTTGTTGCTAATTCTATTAATTTTAATGTGTATCATTAATACATGTCTTAATGCTTCCACCAATCTTTAGAATGCTTATACATGATCTGGGTGAATTTCTTTCCAGTTTTAGGGTGAACACGTGTTACCTTCACAGCTTTAAATCTTGGGTTGTTTTTTCTTTTCATTCTTGGTTTGGATTTTTTCCAAGCTTTTACGTCAATAGGATGTCCCCATGCTGGAGCAGAAACCATGACATTGGTTTGTTCTCTATAACCAACGTTATGTGCATCATCTTTATTTTTAGCCCAAACCTTAATCTTAGCACCTTTGGGAAAGCTTACTCCGTATCGGACGTCGAAAGGTTTAAAACCTTGTTTTATCAGTTCTTTTTCTTTCTTTTTTGATATTTTAGAAACAATTTCTATTTCATCTTTTTTATTTATGAATGGCATAATTGAGTTATAATAAGATATATTTGCATTTAAATATATGTTTAAACATGTTTTAATGCTATTTGAAAAGCATTAAAACCTATTTTATACCACTTTTTATAGCCATTTAAGAAGTTTAAGTGTGTATTTTTTAAACATTTCAGGAAGTGTTTTTGTTTGAATTTTCAATCTACAACCTTTTTTGATTTTTTGTAAACTATATTGAAATTCATTATTTTTAATTTAAGTTTTTGAAACTAATGAAATTCTAATTAGTTTTAATCTTTTATTCTAATCTATTAAAAATTCAATTAGTTTTATCTTTTATGTTAAAAACTAACAAAAATTTAATTAGTTTTATAAAGTATTAAAAATTATGAAAAATATGAAAAAAACAACTTTTAGTAAATCTGAGCTGGAATACCTAAAGAATAAAATAGTAGAAAATCGTTTCAAAAATGACATCTATAACCTGAGATCATCTATAAGAAAAAAGATTAGAAGAACATTGGGAGATTATGAATTGATATTAAACTTTAAAGACCAAACAATACAAAAACCACTAATAGAACAAAGTTTTTTCTGGGAATTAATCCATATGATATTCAAAAGATATCCTAATTTAATAGAAACAGCATTAAAATTAGATGAAGTAAAAAAATATTTAGGAACAATGCCAAATGAATTTGAAGTAAAATACAATAATTTAATATCAAAATTATCAGTTATGATATTTTAATTCATATTAAACCTATTTTACACCATTTTTAAGGTTATTTTAAGCTATTTTAGAAATTTTCTTATTGTTATTATATAGCGACTTTTGAAAATTGTTTTTATTTCAAGTTTTTTTAATCTTATAAATGTATTTGAGTAAGAATTAAAAGAAACTTCTCTTAGAATTAACAAATTTGAATTTTTTGTAGTATCATAAAGCAAAAAAAATCTCTTTGAAAAAAGAAAAAGAGTAATGTTTTTGTTGAAAAATAATAATTATAGTAATACTAAAATCATAAAGTTTATATATTGATGTATTACTAAAAATAATTAAGTAATACTAAAATAATAAAAATAATAAAAAGTGAACAAAATGAAATGTAAAGACTGTGGAGAGATTTATCTCTTAGCTGAAGATGGATCTGACTATTTTTGTCCTATTTGCCAAACCAAATTTGAACAAAGAAACAAATTTAGAAAAGTTATGGATGAAATGGATAAAATTAACAAAATGAATTCAAGGGAAAGAATTTTTCTAAGTGGTTTTTCCTACGCTGAATTAGAAAGGTTTTCTCTAATAATGAAGAAATTTGTAAAAGCAAATCATTTACCAAGTGAAGATAAAGACTTTGTTAATGAAATTGCTAAAAAGGAGTTAAAACTCATAAAAGAAACAATATTTTTTTAATTTTTTGAAACTTTAATTTAAATTCTAATTAAAGCAAAAGGTAAACTAATATGATAAAAGAAACTGAAAAAAAACCCGGAAGACCAATTGGTGTGAACTTTAAACACATAAAATACTTAAGATTAACTGATGAACAAAACAAGAATTGGGATAGAAATACACCAAAAGCTATTAGAGATTTCTTAGATGGTAATTTAATTGAACTTTTAAAGCAATTGTATGATTTTATGGGTGATTACATGGTTGTTAGAGATAATAAAAAAGAGGAAGTTAAAGATCATAGAGAGTTAATAGTTGAAATAAAGGAGATGATTAAGAAAAATGCCTGATTTATTAGATATGATTGATGATATAGAAATAGAAGTTAAAACTGATGAAAAACCAGTAACTAAAACTGAAAAGAAACCTGCTAAAAAACCTAAAAGAATTGTTGGTGACAAAGAGTTCAAGAAAAAACAAATGAGCAATTATTTAGCTAAATATATACTTGAAAATCAAGATAATTTTACTTTAGATTGGTTAAGAGGACAAAAATTAACTTATGAATGTGTAAATGAAATGAGAAAACAAACAAAAAAGAAGGTGAAGAAATAAATGTGTGAAGTAAGATGTAAAAGATGCAACAGGATTTTAAAGAATAAATTAAGCATAGAAAGGGAATATGGAGAAACTTGTTATCGTATTTTCAAATTGAGTGAAGCAAGTGAGCAAAAACAACTAAACAATTCAGTTTTAGAAGAATTGTTAAATAGAGTGAGAAAATTGGAATTAGATAACAATTTCATGAAATACCAATTAAAACACAAATCATTTGTTAAATCTAAAGATTCAGAACTTGATTGGGACATTCCGAAAGAAATAAAAGAAGTTAAGAATGTCTATGAAATAAAATTTAACGTAATTGTTAAAGAGCTAAAAGTTATTTTTACTGATGATTTTAACTACCACGACATACTTAAACCAATTGATCCAATAGAAGAAATTGTAGATCCCCCAGTATTGATTGAAATTATAGCTTAAATTATTTTTTTTTTCTTATTTTTTTAAAAATTTAAGCCATTTAAAGCACTTTTATTTTTTTACCTATGTTTTCATACTAACAATTTCAAAATGGATGTTTATTGATGATAAATTGCTATTAAAAAGTATATTATACCTATATAACAAAGTTTAGGAACAATTATTTTTTCTATTTTTGTTTTGTTTTTTGAACTATATATTAAGATTAAATTTGTAAATTATTTTTGGACATGATGGAAATCTCAAACTTTCAAAAAAAAATAACTTTAAATACATAAATAGTCTATTATTTTATTATATAATCAAATTTTAATGGGAGTTGGATAATTTGCATGAAACTGTTTTTAACAAATCTATTGTATTTCTTCAAGCAACAAAAAACAATAATCTCCGAAGTGGCTATTTGGGTAAAATTATTGGTTTTTTATACAATTAATTAAAAATGAGTTGATAAAAATGACAAAACATTCTTATGAACAAATAAAAAAAAAGCTTGAAAATGCTCTAAGAGTTTTTAGAACATCAGAAAACAGTGAAACATTAGATGCTATGATTGATGAAACCTTAGATAAAATTGGTCATAACATTATAGCAGAAGCAACAATAACTGAACTAAGAAACTCTCTTAAAATTCAGAATTTTACAGATTGGAACAATGTTTTAAATTTAGATTACGATAAAAAATATTTTTAGGTGATTTAAAAAATGGAAAATAATATCCCACAGCTGAAAAAGAAAATAAATAACATAGACAAACTGATTCTTGAATATTCTAATTTAAGAGAGGGCACAGACAATATTGGCATGAAGAAATCCTATGAATTCTTTATATCTCACATGGTAAAGAAGAAATTAACCATCCGAGAAATCATAGATGATATTTATAGATCTATAATTACTATGCCATCCAATAACAAAGAATAATCACTTAGATTGATGTATTGAAGATTATCAGCTTTTAGCTATAATCAATACAAAAAGGAGAAAATGAAAATGAGCAAGTTTAGAGTTTACAAGTATCTAACTTATAACAAGCATAAAGTATTGAAAGCTCTTCTTCTCTTTGTTGTAATATTTTTAGCAATTGTCCCTGCAATATTGTTGTTTACTCTCTTTTCACAAGGCACATCAATGGAATTCACGCTGGAATACTTAAATCAGGATGAGAATTTTGTTGACATTGACTATTCGGGTATAGAATGTGAGTTTGAAGCACAAACTCACCTAAAATACTGGCTGGATGGTCAGTTATTTGTCACATCATCTGGAACTATTAAGCTGTTCTTTAACAATTACAACGAGCATAATTTGACACTGTATTTTAGTGGAGAAACCTATGAATACATATTTAACTCATCAATTACTGAAACCATACAATTAGCATGCAAATCTATTAACACAACAATACTGTGGGAAGATATTGAAGTTCCAATTGAAGGATTTAGTATTACCTTACAATATTGGAGTGGTACGGATTGGTACGATATACAAGTGGATGTAAGTGATGTAAATGGATTAGTAAGCTTCTATGGATTAATTTGTGGTCTTTATAGGTTAGGAACTATTGAATTTACTCTTAATCAATCTACAACTACTTACACAACTGAGAACATATATGTAGTAGCGGACAAAACTATCATAGATATTGATTATCTTAACACAATTTTTGGAGCAAATTATCCATTTGATTTAAGTGGAATTACTTGGGACATACAAATTGAATTATCAATTTGGGCTTCAATAGTTGATGGTCATTATACTGGAATGATTGTTGATGATGTTGCTGGAACAATAACAATCTATAACCTAATGAATGGCTACAATTACAGATTCTGTGTATTTGATTATGCAGGTGTAAACTCTACTTATGATATTGTACTTGATGGATTTACTCAGGTTAATTTGCTTGCAAAGAATTTAATAGCAGAGTTTACATGGTCTGGAGACAGTGTTCCAGCTGTAGGAATAGAAGTAGAATTGTTCTGGTTTGATGGCACTGAATTTGTTTCTGCAGGCACATACATAACTGATGTGAATGGTAAAGTTATCTTAATTAACATGCTTCCAATTGGCACTTACATGTTTGAAGGACAAGCTGAATTTAGTATTACAGCAAGTGATATTACCAAAACTGTGGTTTACACAGTTGAGTCTTTATGTGGAAAGGAGAAAGAGTGTTTTTCACTTGGATTTTATAGGGACATAGAATCCAAGTTATTTTTCTTTTTTGTATTTAAATTAAAAATCAAGCTCATTATTGTCTTCCCTGAGCTGTGGCAAATAGATTTATGTCTTTTAGGAACATCCACAACTATTTCTTTGCATTTAGCCACAGCTCAATTTACTTTGTTAAAAGGTGGTATTAAACAGTGAAAAAATCAGTTCAGAACGATGTTTTTATAGCTCTTGGGTTTACAGTTATTTTGCTTCTTATTTCATTTCATTTGCTTGATGCTTTACATAGATTCATGTATCAATACAATTGGATGGTTGAAATAACAAATAATCTTTGTAATACCACTTATTCAGAAAAGGAAATTTATTTTTTTGGAACAGGATTTAACAGCCTTAACTTTTTACTGGATACTATTATGGCAATTATGATTGTTTTAGTTGGTTTTATAGTTTTTTTAATGATTTATTGGAGGGAAAAAGAAGAATGATATTTAATGAATTAAATAATCTAAATATTAAGATTGAGGAAAATCTCCAAAAAATAGAAATATACAAGCTAACATCTAATAAAGACAAATACATTACAATTAATCATTTAAAAGGAGAAAATCTCAAGTTAAATGAGTTATTTTTAAAATTAAAAGAAAAAGAGTTGATAAAATGTTTATAAAATCTGTTACAATTGAAAAAAGAATTCAAAAATTAGCAATTATTCTTGGAAAATTAGAAAATAAAGCAATAATTATGCAAATAGAAGAAACAGGAATTACAGCTATTTTAGAGAAGTTCTTATCAAAAAGAGAATTAAATAGATATTACAGAAGTAAATACAATTTAAAAGTTTTGTTAAATCGATAAAAGAAGTGAAGAAATAAATTGAATGAAGAAATTGATGAATATTATAAAATTGTTATATCTTTAGATTTTTATGTTGATAATAACGATTTAATTGTTTTTAAAGTCTATCAGAAATTAGAATTGGAACAAAACTTAATTGAAAAATTAAAATAGAGAAGTGAAAAGATGAAGACTAAAAAAGAAACATATTTGACAAAAACAGAATTGAAGAGTCGTGGTTGGACAGATTCTATTATTAGAAAAATGGATTTAATTCCAGATATGACCAAACAAAATCCAGTTTATAAAAGTGCTCCTGAAATGAAATTATATTTAACTGAGAAAATTAAGAACTTAGAAAATACTGAAAAATTCATTGGATTAATAGAAAAATCAAAAAAAAGAAAAAAATCATCTATTAAAGGAGTTGAAACTAAAAGAAATAAGACAATTAATTATGTTAATTCATTAAAAATTGTTATTCCAAAAATCTCTTTAGAAGAATTAAAGAAATGTGCTATAGATCATTACAATTCTTTCTTATTGATTAAAGAAGAAAGAAATATTTATAAAGATTATTCAACTGTTTTTTATAATTGTAAAGATTTTGATTTCTTGAATAGAATTCAAGTAAATTACATAAGACATGAATTAACTGATTATGAAGAAAAATTGAGAAATCTATTTGGTAAAGTAGGGAAAAGTAAAGCTTATAAATTATTGAAATGTAAGATTTTAGATGAAATTAGTAAACAATATCCAATGTTAAAAGAAGAATGTTATAGACAAAAAAATTAAAATAAAAAGAAGTGAAAAGGAATGAAAATTGAAGAATTATTGTTAAAATCAGTAGCAGATCTTGTTTTGGATTTATATACAATTGAGGAGCTTAAGAAAATGAATGTAAAGCCAACTAAATTTGAGTGGAAATTTAATTCTAACATAAATGTAATTCCAATTTTGGAATTACACAATAATGGCAAAGTCTTTAAAACTTTTGAATCAATTGAATTTCCAAAACTATTACAAAAACTATTGAGAGAGATTCAAATTATTGGTAATACACATGATCCTAAATTTGACAAACATTTTTTAAGCTATGTGAAAGAAACTGCAGTTGATTGCGATGAATGTGAAATCCAAGATATGTGTCCTTTTAAAGATGATAAAGAATGAGTGAAAAAGAAGATAATATTGTTTACGTTAATCTAAAGAATATTTTAAGTGGTAAAATTACTTTAAAAGAACTAAGATTAAAAGGGATTGTAAAGAAGAAAATTTACCAATTATTGATTTTAAACCAATTTACAAGCCAAAACAAGAATGAAAATAAAATAGTTGATAAAATACCTAACTAAAATAAAAAAAGAGGTGAAAAAAGTAAAATGGGTGATTATAACATTGGAATGTTTAGAAAAGTAGGAGAAACATTAAGTTCAGAGAGAGAACAAGAACTTAGTGATAAATTAAGTCCTATTTTATCAAAATTTGAAGATAAACTTGGTATATTATTACGTAAATTTGAGGTTGATTTAGATGTTGAAGAAAAAATATACTTCAAAAGAAATATAATATATAGTATAATACAGGACTTTGGGACATGGAGTGAAATTGGAGATTGCATTCCTGATTATGTTAAATTTGGAACAGATAAAGTATTGTTATTAACCTTAGAAGATTTTAATACTTGGATAGGTAGAGATTAACTAAAATAACTAACTTTTTTTATGTTTTAAGATGTAAACAATTAGATTATAGCAAACAAATAGAAAAGATGTGAAAAGAATGGATAAAGAGAAATGGAAGAATTTTAAAGATTTAAAACCAATAGAAAAAAGAAAACAAATAACTTTTACGTATCCAGATGGAGAAATTCTTAAAGGAAAAATAATAGATGAAATTACAGTAGATAATAAGACTATAGATGAAAATACAACAGGCAAAGTCTATAGAAACTTGGTGCAATTGATTAAGTGGGAAGATGGAAGGGAAGATTTCAGGTTTTGTTATTATTACATTAATTTTAGTAGTAAAAGAACGTATTGGATATGGGGACAGTATGGTTTAAGTATTTCTAAGGAAGATTTTAAAGTATTGCTTGATAAGATGAAAGAAAAAGGTTGGATTTAAATTAAACTAAAAAAGAGGTAAAATTATGACTTGTTATCCTTCTATTAATGTAGGAACTTTATTTGCGATTACTTACATTGTTGTTTTTGTAGGTTTTATTGTTGGATTTATAGTTTTTAAATTAACAAGAAAGAAGAATATGATAAAATTAGATATGAAGTATTATGAGTAAAATTTAAATTAAACTAAAAAAGAGGTGATAAAAGAATGAGCATTGATAAGAACAAAATAGGAAAAACCAGCATTTTAAGTGTTATTAATTTTATTCTTATTGTTGTTATTATATTGTTTTTAATATATCTATATTATGAGCTTAAACCATTAATAGATGCTATAAATTACATAGAGAATTTGTTTGATTATTGGTTTTATGAATTGCTAATTTGATAACATAACAACAAATCTAATAACTAATTTTTTTTATTTTATTTTACTGTTAATAATTCATAATAATATCATTTAATAACCATTTTTTCTTTAACTATCTAATCAAATTGAAAGAGTATGGAAACATCTTCCTATTTCAATAAAAACGAAGTAAATGCTTTTTTAAAGTGTTTATTTTGCTTGTTTTTAATAGAAGATCCAACTCCTATTGAGAAAAGTTTAGAAATCCTGAACTTTCAAAAATAGACTTACCAAGTTATTTTAATTAAGATGGTTAAAGATTAGATGTAAAATCTATGATTATGTTAAAGAAAAGGTATATTTTAGTAAGAAAAAATATTTTATAGGAATTAATTATTGAGTTTTAAGTTTAAAGATCTAAGATTAGAAAAAATTAAAAATATATTATGGATTCAAATTATCTTATAAATTATTGTTTATACAAAGAGTTTTTTTAATAAATTAATAATAAATTTACTCCTGAGTTAAAGAGAAAATTTGAAT
>JAHLWJ010000223.1 GCA_019057975.1 Promethearchaeota archaeon
CACTCCTATTTTTTCAATTTGATATCCCGCTAAAGAAAGTGCACTCGGATTGTTTTGGCTTTAATTTCCTGTTTCTAGGAACACCTAGAATAACGGTTATTTCACGAAATTTTATCAATATAGATTTGCTAAAAAGTACATGAAAAGTTTTTAATTAAATTCTATGTTTCTTAAGAAATATTTTTAGAAAACCATCTCTTTTAAAATCATTGCGGTAATCTATATTTAAATCGATTAGCTGATTAAATACCATATTAATCTTTAAAAAAATATCATATTGAATAATCTTATTTACAAAATGCTTTGAGATTTCATCATCTTTATCTAAACTTTTTAAAAGATTGGGGTATGTTTTTTTTACAAATTTATTATAGGGTTTTGGATTTCCATGTATTATAGCACTACGATAATTATACAATTCAGAAAAAAAGTCATAGTAAGAACCAAATTCTTCAATACTTTCAGCTAATAGACTCGAAACATTCAGTTTTAATCGATAAGAAAGTTCATCCCGGATATTATTGAGCAATAAAGTTTCTAAGATTATGCATGCATCTAAAATAATATCCTCGATTGCCTCTTTTTGACTTAATCTCAAAAACCTATCCAGAATGAAGAATTCTCTTTTGAAATTAATAGTGGACTCGTCATCATTTAATTTTCTAAAAAGATATTCAATTCTGTCTGGGTTAGATATCTTTTTGTAATCTGAATGAAGTTCTTTCAAAAATTCGATTTCTGTATTTAATGGAGCCCCATAATTTGTGATAAAATCTTTTTCCCAAATCTGTCTTCCTTTTTCATAATATTGTCTCATTTGACGAAAAAAAGTCATAGGAAATGGTTCAGTATCGGGTATTAATCCAGAATAATTACTTTTATTCATAAATTTATTACTCATCCAATCTGGGTAATGGAAATCGAATTTTATTTTTATTTCACTAGAGATCCACCAAGGAAAACTATAAAATGGTTGACCAAATCGTAAAGATGTGCCTTCTAGTGCAATAGATTGAGCAACTTCTTTGATAAATTTCCAGAGATAAGAAAATGAATATCGTGGTTGATAGTTTTGTAGTTTAAAATCAATCTTCCCTTCAGCATTAATGCAATATTCTGAGAATTGCTTATTAATTCCCTCAAAAATAAATTCAATCTTATCTTCAATATTATTATAATGATAATTTATAATTGAATAATTTGAAAGATTCTTTATTACAACTTTACTTTCGTTATCTAATTTTTTGAGTAAGATATTATATAATTGTTTTTTATTATCAAATTCTCTTCTTGAAATTGGAAAGTAAAATCCTTTCAAAGGGATTAATATATTAATTGGCATACTTTTTAATTTAAAACTTATTCGCCATTTATTTATCATTGATAATATTTTATTAGTTAAATTAGAATTCCAGAATAAATATATGAGAAATGTTACTTCAAACAATTTATCATAGAAACTTGTAATTTTTATTCCATAATATGAAAAATCTAAATCAAAATAAATATGAAATGGAAAATTGTCAACTTGTAATAAATCCTTTAATTGATTTATTAAGTTTGGATTATGCTTTTCTATATCAAATTGTCCAAAATCGCTAAATAAATTTGGAGGGATGACATATTCATTATAAGGAAAAATAGGGTTATTTGCTATTTCTATTCCTGGTAGATTTTTTCTAACACGATTGAATTCTTCTAAAATGGAATTCATGAATTCTTTGAATTTAGAATCTGCTTCTGTTAATAATATTTCTTTATCAATCATCCATATATCAATTAAAAACTTTATTTTTCATCCATCGTAATAGGGCATTGATTTCAAGTGCTCTGTGAGGATTGAACGTATTTTAGAATCGGTTCTCAATTTCAGATTTTGAAAAGATGAAAAATTTATAATCTTTTTTAAAAAGTCTCCAATCTCCATGTTCATTGATTTTTCTTTCATATGATTCAGCTTGAGTAGAATCTATAACAATTAAAAAATATAGAGGATGGAATACCAATTAAATCATTATGCTCAAGATAACTTGAAAAGTGATGAATAATAATCCAACTTTTCATTTTGAATATCCCTATATTATATATTTTTGTCAATTAAATAATATAAAAAACACCTATTTAATTTTTTAATCAATAACCGTTTCACGATCTGCTTTATTTATCAATAACCTATTTTATTATTAATTATTGGATTATTAACAATATTACATGTCAATCTATTAATTTAGCATATTAAGGTTCTAATAACCTAAAGCAAATTTCATTTTACGATTTACTATTAAAATAATTTACTATTATTATAGGGGTTTAATAGAGGATAATAAACTTAAACAAAGTTATCTAATGTCTTAATTTTATGTTTATCATTTAGAAAATCGTAAATTTCACGAGAAAATTCTTTTCGGAAGAATCGATAAAAGGAGTTAGAGATTCGTTTACTGATCAAATTTATGAAAGTTTTGAAGATCTTACTAAAATCGTTGTTAGTGCGGTTCCAATTCATTTTCAAATTCTTATTGGAGATAATACAGATTCACTCGATAAAATAAAAATTGAAATTGATGAAAGTTTGCCTATCCTTGGTGAAACTGTAAAAATATTACATAATGAAGTAATAGAAAAAATAGTAAATGGAAGTTTGAGCATAGAGCAAGATCCTATTATTGAAATAGCAAAATTAAAAGACAATGAAAATATCAAAATTGTTCTTGATATTGAAAGTAGTCTTAAAACTCACTTCGGAATTTTTGGATTTACTGGAGTGGGTAAAACAAATTTACTTAGTACATTTATATCAAAAATTTTTGAAAAAAAAAATCCTAAGAAAAAAGTCTTGTTTTTTGATATTATGGATGAATATATAGGACTTTTAATAGACCTCTATTTTAAAGAAAATCTTAATGCATATTACATTTTTTTAAGTGTCTATGATCTGAATAAATATATTCGAAGTTTTTTTACAGATAACAAAATACCTTCAGGTATGGTTGAAAGATTTTACAAACAGATGGTTTTGCCTAAAGAACTAAAAGATATAGCATTCAAAAGCAAATTCTGTAAATGTATTGAAGAACTGTTTTTAAATCATAAAATTCTACTTTTTGGAGAGAGAAATCGAATAATTGATTGGCTCAATGTCACTTTAGGCAATTTTATAAATACTTTAAGCATTAAAAATACAAATATATTTAAAGATGATTTGATGAGGTTCTTTAAATCAGTTCTAAGGGGTAAATTCGATATTCAAACTGATGAAATGAGCCGAAATATAAAAAATCTATTCGAATACCAGCTTAGGGAAAGAATTAATAAAGGGAGCCTAACAAAACCTAAATCGAAAAAGACTTCAGCTGCAAGTCAAACCCAAATCTCTCAAAGTGGAGGTGTTGTTGCTTCTTTTTTCTTTCATAAATATTTTGAGAGCAGATCAGCGTGGTAAACTAGTTTAGGTGCTTTTGTTGATTATCTTGGAAAATCAAAAGTAATTGAATTTGATAAGTATAAAAATTTTTTAATAGATGAACAAGATATAGTAGATGAGATTCATTCTGAAAATAGCAATTCATTGTTTATTTTTGTATCTTCGAAAGAACAAGATGTTAGGAAGTTTTTGAATAAGATTGGAACTGTCTTATATAATAAACGAAGAAACGAGGGTTTAATCGAGCCCCTTACATCATTAGTATTTGATGAGGCGGACACATTTATACCTAGTGGAAAAAGTGAAGAATCTGTTAAAAAATCAAAGATAATGGTTGAAGAAATAGCTCGAAGGGGTCGAAAATTTGGACTTGGTATAGGATTGGCTACACAAAGAATCTCGTTCTTAGAAACTAATATATTAGCTCAACTTCACACCTATTTCATAAGCCGTTTACCTCGCAAATATGATCGTGATATTATTAAAGAAGCTTTTTCTCTTTCAGATGAAGAATTTGAGGCGACTTTAAAATTTGTAAAAGGAAATTGGTTATTAGTAAGCCATGAGGGATTAGGCCTCGAAGGAGTTCCATTATCAATAAAGTCTGATAATGCTAATGATAGAATTAAGAATTTCCTAAATAAAATTTAAAATCCAAAAAATTCTCGGATAAGTTTCTGCAAAACATTAAGACTTTGGTTTAATTTTTATTTTTTTTGACAAATATTCTAATGTTATCATATGGATTATAAAAAGATCAAGTCATTATCAAACGGAGAACTCTTAGATGAATATAATGAAGTCAAAAACAGGATTTCAAGAGTTTTAGAAGGATGTTTTGGAGGGAGTGATTTAATCTACTTAGAAGAACTCATAAAAGAATTGGTGAGTAGAGAAAATTTTTAAGAAAAAAACTTCTCCTTAAGAAAAAATTAAAATAGGAATATTTATGAGAATAGAGTTATTCTTTCCATATAAAAAAAAGATTAACTATATGAAAAATAAGGAGATTAGATTATTTCAAAAGAAACTATTACAATGGATAAATTCTAAAGATTCAAAAAACGAATCTAACTATCGGAACTTTCCTTGGAGGCAAACTGATGATCATTACAAATTGTTAATCACAGAAATCTTGCTCCAAAAGACAAATTCAGAAAAAGTCGCAGAATTATACCCTATTTTTTTTAAAAATTTTCCTTCAATAAAAGATATTAATAATGCGAGAAAAGAGGAATTGATTAAGATCTTAAGTTCATTAGGGCTACAGAATGAAAAAGCTAAAAGATTAAAAATAATAAGTGAAGAACTCATTAATAATTATAACGGAATCATTCCGAGCGATAAAATTTCGCTTTTGAAATTAAAAGGAGTAGGAAATTACATCGCAAATGCAGTATTATGTTTCGCATTCAATAAAAAATTTGAAATTGTAGATACAAATATTGTAAGGGTCTACCAACGTATTTTTAATTTGAAATCAGCTAAATCTCGACCGAGAACTGATAAAAAAATTTGGGAATTTGCAAAATTTATGCTTCCCGATAAATATTATCGTCTTTTCAATTATGCCTTATTAGATTTTGGTGCTCAGATTTGTAAAGCTAAAAATCCTGACTGTAATATCTGCTTTTTTAATATTTACTGTCAATATTTCTCAAAATTTAAATAAGAGTCTTGTTATTACAAAGTTTTTTCTTAAACTATAATCTTAAGCATTGATACTTTAAAAATGGTTATTTTATGAAATTCATTTAAATATCATTAGCAATTTTAAGGATAGAAGTACTAATATCATTCATTAAACCATTTTCTGACAGAGAACTGATCCTTTTTTTTGAAAGCCAGATGTTGTTTCTTTTCAGTATTGGATCTCTCCCAAGTGTTTTTAAATTAAAATTGTAGTATTTTCCCTTTTTTAACTTAAATTTTCCGAATATATCATTGGAAAGTTCTACATCCGATAAACAATAGATGTAATTTCTAATACTTTTCGGATTCTTTTTTAGATATATTTCAAAACTTCCCTCTATATTGAACTCACTTACTTTTTCGTCAATTTCACTATTTTCCTTAACTATCTGAAATTTATCGTTGAAATTCTTATGTGTTTCCTTAAAACTTATGTTTTTTTTTAGGTTACCATCTTTTTTTCTAATAGAAGACTTTACTTCTTTAAAAAGATCTGTTTCATAAAGTAATTCTCCTTTTAAAAAAGTCGTACCATATTTAACTAAATCATTAGCGTTCAGTATAAATTGAATTTCAGATCTAACATTATCAAGAAGTTCAAAAGAATTAAATTGAGTTGAATTAGTAATAGACTTCAAATATATTCCGATGATATCTTTTTTTCGGGGATTTGTATCATTTGTTATAACCTGCATTGAAGCATAGATTATGTATATATCTCTGCTTTTACTATTCTTTTTCATTGTGCTGAATTGTTCTTCAGTAAGTCCAATCCAGCGATTATTTTCAAAATCACTTTTTATTTCAATAAATAATTTTGGTTCTCTAGTTACTGTATCTTCTTTGATCTTGACTATGTCCGCCTCATCTTTAACAATATTAGTGTTTTTAATATCAAAATCCAAAATATATTCCTTTTTATTATTAATCCTTTCGAGAATTTTTTGAACACTAATTTCTATTAATTTACCGAAAACAAAATCGTCCATTATAGCACCTATACCTCTTGGTTCTGCACTAGTGCGTCCAGTTGTGCTTTTAGTAGGATCTAAATAATAATTGATAGCAAATTTAATAGCTCTTTCAAAATCTTCTTTTTCAAAGTTATAATCCATTTTATTTTATTCCTCTATTTAATTTTATACTAAATTCCAAAACTCGTCAAGTTTTTAATCAACTCATCTGTTAAATCCTTACGTAATTCACTTGAAGCTTCTGGGTATTTTTTTATTATATTATTTAATACTTTAAAAAATTCTTTTAAGGCACAAAATTCTCTCCACTTTAATAATAAATGTATCCCTCATTAATTCACCTTCCAGAAAGGTTACTCAACTTTGAATAAATCGCCCGTTTTTATAGCGCTGATATTATTTTCATTAATCAATGCTTTAACACTCAATCTTGGTCTTCTCCCTTGAGCTTGCTGATCCATAAAAGTTTCATTTTTTTTTTTATTGACAATTTTATTGAGAATTATATCATCTGGAATTAAGTAGATATCATATTTACCTCTAAATTCGCCATCTCTAAAAAAATCAAGAAAATATATCTCGTCCCATACTGAAGTGGGTCCAAAACTGGTCAAGTCATTATCAATGCTCGTAGCCTTTATTTGAATCCTTTTATTAGTTTCAAAATTTATAACGTCAAAAGAACTCGATCCTCGATTGATTTTTAATGCTCTTCCGCAATTTTCTATATCAAAACATATACAAAAGGCGCTTTCTGAAATGCCTTCTGGTAAATTTATCCCCCTTGAATGAAATTCTTTTAAATTTTTACTCAATTCATGCCAAATTTGATACATTTTGCATAATTTAATTTTATCACTATCTTCAAACATAAGTGCTAAAACTAAAGCCATTTGACCTTCTATTGGAATCCGTCTTTGTACTTCTCTCAAATTCTTTTTTCCTCCTCCAAAATTATGGTTTTTATATAAATTTAAATTTTTTTAATAAGATTTAACCAATCTTCATCTGAGTTGTGCAAATCTGCTACGCTTTTAACATATCGATAATCACTTACATTTTCTTTCCCTTCGAATTTTTGACCAGGTATTTCATTAACTTTTATTAGTTCATTATGATAAGCATAACCAGTAATCCATATTGGGATTTCCTTTA
>JAHLWJ010000224.1 GCA_019057975.1 Promethearchaeota archaeon
ATTTTCTTCACAAGTTGTTAACATATGTAACGCATCAGAACCTCTTTCTGGTTCAGTAATACATATACATCCAATCTTTTCTCCTGTAACCAATTCTTTAAGTGCTTTCAAACGTTCATCCACATCTTCATGATGAGACATTAGAGGATTTACACATAATACACTTGCACCCATTCCCATAGCCAATTGAGGATCGAAAAAATCGGTGGCAAGGCATCTCATGAATTCAGCTGTCATTCCATATGGTTCATAGTTTAACCCTAATTCTTTAAAACTATTTATTCGTGTCACTAAACCTTCCTTTCCAATTTCAGGAATCCAATCATAGAAATCTTCATTATGGGTGATATTATTGTTTTTTTCAAATCTAATAAAAAACTTCTGAGCTTGTTTTAAAAAATTGAAGTCTTTAGGTTTTAAAATGCTCATTAAATTGTTATTTAAGAAATTATAACGATTTTTCAAACTCATCTTTTCTAATATCTCAGGATCTATACAAAGAACTTCCCCTTTTTTATTTACCATTATTTCAACTCACTTTTATTGTTTTTAAATTTGAATTATAATTAGTATTAGTTCAAATTCTTAAAATATTTTTATGAAAAATATTGGATAAAAAATATAGGATAAAAAGTGGAAATATATTCTTTTATTCAAAATCAACGATAACCTTTAATTCGTCATGAGGAGGATTTGCTAATTTTTCAAACATTTGGGGGACTTCTTCTATTCTTATTCGGTTTGTAATAATTATCTCACCACTTACTTTTTCCTGTTCTAACAAGCTTATAGCTGTTCTAAAAGTCTCTTGTTTGTAGCCATAAACTCCTTTTATTGTAATGCTATTTATTGTTAGTAACCCCGCGTTCTTTAGTTCATATGTACTATCATGCATTCCTATTACTGTTATACAACCTCCTTTCTTAATGAGAGATAGAGAAGTACTTACAGTGGATGATAATCCCACACAATCATATACATGATCAGGTCCTATTTTATCAGTTAATCTTACAATTTTATTCCAAGCATTAGGATTAAAAACTCTATCAGCGCCTAGATCAAGTGCTTTTTTTTGCTTTGATTCCACAGGTTCCAGTACAAATATTTTTTGAGCCCCAGAAACGCGTAATACTTGAATCACCATTAATCCGATCGGACCTGCGCCAATTATTGCTGCTTTATCACCAATTTTAAAACCTGATTCTTGAACTGCGTTTATTGCAATCGACAATGGCTCTACAATGGCACCATTTTCATAAGAAACATTATCGGGCAAGATATGAACTCTTTCTGCTTTAACGTTAATATAATCTCTCATGGCTCCATTTTCTGTTGTACCAAGTGCATAATTTTGTAGCTTACACTTGTTTTCTTGATCATGAATACAATAATAACATTCATGGCATGGAATTTGAGGATTTACAGTCACTCGACTACCAATTTTCAGTTTTCTTACTTTCTCACCAACCTCAATAATTTCTCCAGAAAATTCATGACCAATAATGTTACCTGGGATATATGGCCCTCCACTCTCATAAGAGCCGACTCCTGTCCCACAAATACCTACTTTCTTTACCTTAATTAAGACTTCATCCGAATTTATTTCTGGTTTTATTAAATCATCTTTGATTAAAATTTTATGTTTCCCTTCAAAAATTACTCCTTTCATAGTATAACACATATATTTATAATTTTAGTTAAAAAGAAATAAAATAAAAAAAAATAACTAAAGGATCCCCATACTTCCCATTAGTTTAGTCGTATCAGGAGTATCAAAACCTATTTTAACATCTAAAACTGCAGGTTTTCCTGAGTTTTTTGCTCTTTCAAACGCAGATTTTAGCTCATTAGGATCAGTCACTACCTCACCATAGCACCCAAATCCTTCTGCGCATTTAGCGTAATCAAATTCTGGGAGATCGACATCAATATATCGCTTTCCCATGAACAGTTTCTGTCCTGATTTGATCATCCCCCAAGCACTATTATTTGCAACTACATAAATGAGATTTTTTAATTCCAGTCTTGCTGCAGTTTCCAAATCTTGAATATTAATCATAAAAGCACCATCACCAGCTATAGCAACTACTTGTTTGTCTGGTTTGGCTAGCTTAGCCCCAATTCCATAGGGAACTGCAGTGCCTAATTGTCCCATGCCTACGGCTATCAGAGTTGAAAGTGGAGATCTATTCTTGTACCAATCTACTTGTTCAACCGCACTCGTCGAAATATCACCACCATCTAAAATAAGTAAACCATCGTCATCAATAACTTCTAATATTTCTTTAATCATTCTTTTGGGGATAATGGGTGTCTTATCTTTCATAATTTTTTTGTTTGTTTTATCCCGAGTGGTTTGTCGCATTGTTACAAGATTCTCCAACCATTCTCTTCTTTCTACTTTTTCGGTGTTTTTTATTTCTTCAATACTTTGAATTAAGAATTTTTTAGCATCACCAACGATCCCTAAAGTAAGTGGTTTAGCACGCCCTATTATCGAAGGATCAATATCAACTTGAATTAATTTCTGAGAATTTTTCCAGAACGGTTCTTCACCATGAGCTAAAGTATATGAAAACTTGCATCCAAGGGCTAGGATAACATCAGCTTCTGGTGCTGCTTTCAAGCCAGGCCCTGCAACTGCAGCTCCTAATAAACATTTTGAATTATTCGTAAGAGTTCCAATACCCATTACAGTAGTTATTACAGGAATTTGTAAATATTCCGCAAATTCTTTTAATTCATTCCATGCTTCCGCTCGTGCAACACCACCACCTGAAATAATCAATGGTTTTCCTGCCTTTAACAAGAGATCTAATGCCTTTTTTATTAATTCACTAGTGAAACCTGGATTCTCAAGGGCACGGTATCTCTCAACATCAAGAATTTCTAATCTTTTCTCTTCTATTTCTTCAAGAAAAGCATCTTCAAAGATTTCCAATAATACCGGTTGAGGACGTCCCCCAGTAGCCTCTCTAAATACCTTTTGAACTGCGTCGGGAATTTCTTCTAGTTTACGAACGGTTTTCTGATACTTTGTAATTGGTTTGTACATTGTAACTTGATCAAGATTTCCTTGTAAAGTAAAAGAGTCCTGAAATTTTGAATTTACTTGTGGTACTATTGTAATGACCGGAATATTATCTGCCCATGCCGCACCTACACCTGCCATTAAGTTTAAAGCACCAGGACCTACAGTTCCAATGCAAATACCTGGCATATTTGTTACTCTTGCCCATGCATCAGCAGCATGAGCGGCAGCTGCTTCATGCCTAAATAGTATCGTTTTTATGCCACTTTCTTTACCCCATTTATATATTGCATCATACATATTCAGAAATTGTCCACCTGGAATGCCAAATATATATTTAACGTTTTCTTGAAGGAGACATTTTATTAAAACATCACCCCCATTTATGATCTTCTTTTCTTCTGCCAATTTAATCACCTTCTATCATAAAAATATCATAATAATTGATAATACTCTTAAATTTTTATATTTAAATAAATATGAAAATGCTACATAAAATAAAAAATAAAAGAAATTTATTATTAGCAGTTCAAAAAACTAATTATAAACCTCCCCTTGCAGCAGCTAGCTTCATAAATTCGGGGGTATCATATTTGATTTTTACATCTAATACTGCCGGTTTTCCTGAATTTTTAGCTCTATTAAGAGCTGGTTTGATTTCATTTGGATCAGTCACAACTTCCCCGTAACAACCGAAAGCTTCGGCAACCTTGCTAAAGTCAAAATCAGGAAATTCTACATCTATATAACGCTTTTTATAACGAAATTCCTGTTCAGTTTTTATCATCCCCCAAGCATTATTATTTCCAACAACATATATCAGATTTTTTAAACCGAGTCTTACCGCAGTTTCTAAGTCATGAATATTAATCATAAAACTTCCATCACCTGAAATTGAAATCACCTGTTTGTCTGGTTTGGCTAGCTTAGCTCCGATACCATAAGGAACAGAAGTCCCAAGATGACCCATTCCAATTGCTTGAAGAGTTGAAAGTGGTTTTCGTGGTTTATAGAAATCAATTTGCTCAATAGCATAAACTGCGATATTCCCACCATCTATAATCAAGATAGCATCCTCATCCATAAATTCATAAATGTCCTTAATCATTCTTTCAGGTTTTATTGGAATTTCATCACTCTCTGAGACTTTACTCCTTGATTGAATAATGCCTTTTCTCCTCTCAGTTAGAGAATCTAACCACGGTCTCTTTTCAACTTTCTTAATTTTTTTAACTTCATCAAGCATTTGTTCTAAAAATAATTTACAATCTCCTATAATACCTAATGTAATAGGCTTATTACGCCCTATTATGGTTGGATCTATATCAACATGAATCAATTTTTGTGACTTATTCCAGATAGGAGGTTTTCCATAACCTAACGTAAAAGAGAATTTGCAACCCAAAGCTAAAACTACATCTGCTTGACTAGCTGCAAAAAAACTGGCCATACTTATTGAAGACCCAAGAAAGGCTTCAGAGGTGTTTGGGATCGTCCCAATTCCCATTAATGAAGTAATCACCGGGATTTGAAGGTATTCAGCAAATTCTTGTAATTCATTCCATCCTTCTGAACGTGCAACACCTCCTCCTGAGACAATCAAAGGCTTTTCCGCTTTTAATAATAAATCTAATGATTCACTAATTGAATCTTTAGGAATTGCAGGCTTAGATAGTGCCCTATATTGCTCTGTTTTTAAGATTGGGACTTCTTCTTCTTGTGCTTGTTCATAAAGGGCGTCATGGTATATCTCTAATAATACAGGTCGAGGACGCCCACCCATAGCTTCTCTAAAAACCTTATGAACTGCGTCAGGAATTTCTTCTAATTTGCGAACAGTTTTTTGATATTTGGTAATTGGTTTAAACAAAGAAACTTGATCAAGATTCCCTTGTAATGCAAAACTATCAGCAACAGCAATATCAACTTGAGGCACGATTGCCACAACGGGAATATTATCCGCCCATGCTGCTCCAACACCAGGAACGAGGTGTGTTGCTCCTGGACCAACTGTCCCAAAACATATTCCGGGAGTATTGGTAATTCTTGCCCACGCATCTGCGGCATGAGCAGCAGCTTGTTCGTGACGAAACATTATCGTTTCTATACCTTTCTCTCTACCCCATCGATAAACAGCATCAAACATTCTTAATAATTGTCCACCAACAATACCAAACAAATATTTAACATTTTCCTCTAAAAGGCATTTAACTAAAACATCGCCACCATAAATTTTCTTACTATCGGTCATTATCATCACTATGTTAATAAAAATTAATTAATGATATTAATCTCAATTTTAAAATTTAAATAATTAACTAAAACACATAGTTATAGTTTAAAATCTGATAGAGAATTCACAAAATTATTCATTGATTGAGGAACGCTTTGGATATTATTATATTTTAAATTTAAAAGCTCAAGTGAATTAATTGATTTTAATATTTGAGGGATTTCTTGAAATTGATTATGACTTAAATCTAACTCTGAAAGTAAATTTAAATTTTTTATTGATTCAGGAATACTTTGAAGATTATTTCGTGCTAATACTAACTTCTTGAGGAATGTAAGTCTACCAATTGATTCAGGAACTTCAGTATAATCAAAATTAAAATTATTGTATTTTCTAATCATATTGAGATAGATGTCCAAGTATTTTAATTTTGAAAAGGAATTAAGAAGCTCCCCATTATCCTTAATAAATCTCCAATTGAAAAAATTTAGGTTAAGAACTTCAACGTGTTTATTTTTTATCACTAACCAAGGTTCAGAATCATTCCAATTATACAATACTTCGAAGTTTTTATAATCAAGAGGATTAATTTCATAATTTCTCTTACCTTTTGAAAAAATCGCCTCTAAATCTAAAAAGAACCTAGCTTCTTCATACACTACTCCTAAATTAGAAGCAAATGCATCCAGAAAATTACTTAGATTTTCTTCGATTATTTCATATTTTATATGCTTTTTACTATCAAATATATCCCAAATCATTTTTATAACTAAAGGAGATTTATCATGCCGAATAGTCCATTCCAAAGGTTCTAATCCTTCTTCTAGATGATTTAAGATAATAATTTTTGCTGCAGAAGCTCTAACATTCGCATTCTCATCAGAAACTAAATGGTTCTCAAGAATTTTGAAAAACTTTTCATCTTTAAAACTTAAGTTTTCCAATGCAACAATACTTTCTGCTCGAACTTTTGCATCCTCGCTTCCATCGATTAATGAGATTAAAAGATCAGTGATATCTTCCTTACTCATATCTCCATTTAGAAAGCTTTTTTGAATTTTTTCTAGAGTTAATTCTTCCTTCATTTATCGATTATTCTTAATTGATTAGCTAAATTAGGCAAAATCAACTAGATGATTTTGTTAATCAACTTATTTCCTAATAATTATATTTTCTAATGAAAACAAGTAAAAATAGTTAATTCTTGATATTAGCTTTAAGTTTATTTTCTGCTAAATTTTTTTCTTTTTAAAATTGAATTTTAATCAGATAATTCCAGAATTGAGCACATGATACTATATTAGTAGATACCTTTAAAATTCTGATAAATAAATTTTTTTAAAATAAGATATTATTCTAATTATGAAAACTTTTGAAGAATATCTTGAGTCACTCTACTCGATGAAAAAGAACATATGGATAGGTGACGAAGTGGTTGGTCGAGATGATCCTCGAATAAGAGGTGGAATTAATATTCTGCGCGAGACATATGACCTTGCTCACGATAAGAAATTTGAAGATCTATGTACGGCAACCTCTCACTTAACTGGAGAAAAGATAAATAGATTTTGCCACATCCATCAGAGTAAAGAGGATTTATTCAAAAAACAACGAATGACTAGAGTTTTATGCCATAGAGTTTCAGGTTGTATTCAAAGATGTATGGGAATAGACGCCCTTAATGCTCTTTCTGTTATTACTTATGAATGTGATCAAGCATTAGGAACAAATTATTATGAAAATTTCGAAAAATTCTTAAAATATTTTCAAAAAAATGATCTTGCTGGCTCTTGTGCATCGACTGATGTAAAGGGTGATCGTTTAAAACGCCCCTCGCAGCAGGAAAATCCAGATGCTTATTTACGCATTATTGAAACGAGAGAGGATGGCATAATAGTACGCGGTGCAAAATGTTCTATCACTAATACACCTTATGTACATGAGATAATCGC
>JAHLWJ010000225.1 GCA_019057975.1 Promethearchaeota archaeon
CGAGTTCATTGGCCGCTATGGTTTCAGAGAGAAATAGTATTGGATATGAAATTGATGAGAATTTCAAAGAGATTATTAAAGAACGGTTTCTTAAAGTTATATCTTACGGAAATGAATATATTGAAAATAGGATTAATTCTCATATTTCATTTATTACTGAGAGAATAAAAGAAAAGGGACCTACAAAATATATAAATGAAAATTTTAATGTCTCAGTTGTTACAAGTCAAGAGATAGTTTTGAAAATTAATAAATTAAACTCAATTAAAGAGAATAATCAAGAATTTGTATTGAAATATAAGGAAATCGAAAAAAATCCAACATCGGATAACTTGAATGAAAGTAAAATAAGAATAAAGAAATCTGGGTTGAACCAATGGATTTCATAAATTTTAAAATAAAGTTGTTTGCTTTTTAATATACAGAATTTATCTGGAATTTGATCGAAATCTTCGTTGAATTTAAATGAGAAACTCAAAGGGAACATCAACGAAATATGTTGGAATTAAATGATTCATCATTTCTTATTCTAAATAAAAGATATTTATTTGGATAGATTTCTTTTTCTAACATTTCTTTCCAAATCATCTGGCTCTATTGTTATTTTTTGCCCGCTTAGTAATGCTGAAACGCCAATCTGATGTTTTTCATCTTCGTAATGATAGTTTAGAATATAGTCATCTGGTTCTTCGTATGTTGTAATAACGCCCTCAAAGTTTCTTAACACAACTCGTTTATTTCCTTGAGAGATCGTATAATCAGGCATTACAGGTATAACTGATTAGCTAAAATTTTACCCCAAATAAAAAAATAATTGGAAAAGTCTTTGAATCGTTGTTATTATTGCAACCATTCTAAAATGATAGTTTTTGCCTCTTCATTAAAGTCCCCAGATTTTATTTTTGTACTTAATATATTAAAGAAGTTTTCAGTTTGTTTTATCTGCTTTAAAGCTGTAATGAGGAATCTCAATAAATCTCCAATTAAATGTTCATTGATCCCCCAACTTCCATAGACATCAGGAACAAATGAAGTTGCAAAATATTCACTTCCATCATTATATCGTTCATAACCTTCTAAAAAACAATATTCTTGCACATTTTTATGATAATTTCCTACGACACCATAATACCAATGGAAAGGGTCACTTTTCCTGTCAGTGATGTTGTATACTATGTCCATTCTATTTTGTCTTAAATGATCCCAATGTAAATCTCTTAGTTCTATATCTGATACACCAAATACTTCCTCAATGATAGACCCTTCAATTGTAAAATGAGCTTCCATATTTGGATAATCTGAGAGATCCAGGCAAGAAAATAAGGATATTAAGAGGTTTTTAGTATTTTTATGATCTGCCACATCTTTTCCTCCCAAATTCAACTCGATTTGAGCTTTATTGAAATCAATTTTAACACGAACTTTTCCAATATAACCAGTATGAACGATTGAAATGCCAAGAAACTTTAAAATGGCGGTTTCAACGAAAAATAAAGAATAATATTGTGCTTGACTTCCAGAAACTTCATGAAATTTTGTTGCGTTATACTTATAATTAAAAAACCAAAATAAGCTTCTTTCTAAATAATATAGAGATTCAATTAAATGACTTGCAGCTATTCGAGAGATTGCTTCCGTATTTTCAGGACCTTGAAGTTTTATAGTCTTCTTCCCAAGGAGCTTATTCAATTTTTTTTTTGTCGAATTCCAATTATCCAGATTCACTCTAGTTAGTGTGGAATACCTATTGGGAATATGTAGTCGAGATGGAGGAAAAAAGTCTTTAGAGTATTCCACATGGTATAGATTCTTGATAAATTCAAATAATAAATCTTTTAAAAATAAATCTTCTCTTAAGGCATTTCCGTCCAGCACATAAGGAGTGACTTTATTGTATATATTGATTATATTATCTATTTTGCTCATATCATCGATTAATCTTTAATTTTTGTCCTTATCAATTAATAGGAAATCTTTCTATATATATATTTTAATTTGAAAATTCCAAATTATATGATTAGGAAATTAATTTCTTCCGTTAGGGGATTAAATCTATAAAAAAATAAAAAGAGAAAAAAGAATTAACTTATTATGCATACTTTTATGCAGTATTACTACTATGCAGTATTATTACTCATTCAACTTATCAATAATAGTTTTTAATGAGAGGATATCTTCCTGAACTACTTGATTGTTAAAAAATATTTTTTCAAAATTAAATTTGTCAAATGCCAAAGCCAATTCAAAAATACATTCTCTCATCTTATCAAATGTATCGTATTTCTTAATGATTTTTTTAATAATTCCATTAACTACGTGATATAATTTTAAAAGGTTACTTAGTTGATACATATCGAATCCATCAACTAACATATTCCAATTATTATGTATATAATACTTTTGTGTAAAAACCTTAATGAAAAAAAAATATTTACTCAAATCTTTAACATCAAAATTACTAGAAGAATAAAATTTAGTTCTCCATTCAGCTGTATCCTTTAATCCTTTATTAAGTTCATATTGAGTAAGTCTTAGTGACTCTTTTAATGGTGAGTTATCAATTTTATTAAATACCGAAAAATCTGCATGAAATTCTTTTAATAATTTCTCTACAAGATGAAGATCAACTATTTTTAAACTTTCGTCAATCCTCCCATAATCACTTTCTCTGAACGCTTTCTTTAAATCCTCAATCTTACTTTCTGGTACATTAAAAATATCATCAGAATTAATTTTTTTAAGGAAAGATCTCACATTTTTAGGATAACCTTCAAAATCTGTTTTTGTCAAAAAACTATGACCATATTCATGTCGAGCAATTTGCTCAATGATTTTTTTAAAGTAATCAAAATTTTTTAAAAAAATTTCTGGTGTTGTATGAAAAAATCCCCCTTGTTTGATTCCCTTATAATTGATTCTCACTATTATTACATCAACTTTAAAAATAACTGAAGCAAATTCTCTCATTTCTTCTGGATCTTCATAGTCTTCCTCATTATCTTCTCCAAAAAAAAAGAATTTTGAGTCTTCATTACTTGAATCTAAAAATTTTACAACTCTTCCATCTTTAAATTCTTTTTTATTTTTAGTTTTGAGAAATTCATTTTTAAAGATTTCAATTAATATTTTGGTTTTTTTATCAAGTTGTTCTTGTAATCTTTTGGAAATTGTCATATATTAAATTGAACCTATTCCGCTTTATGCTTATTTAAATAATAGTATTAAAAGCTTTTAAAATTAGGTAGCCTGATTATTTTAAATCTTTAGGAATGTAAGGGATATTATCTTGAAGACTAGTATGAGTTATAATTTTGGAAGGATAAAGAGTAATTTTAGCAATAATTTGATTTTATTACCAAATGATATTCTCAAAATAGATTTTTATAATAAAGAAAGTTATTAATATTACATAGGTGGAACCAAAAATGTCGAAAATCACCAAAAGATACACTTTTAGTGAAGAGATTCAATCAAAATATTCATCCTTTCAATCTGAAGATATCGAAGAATACTATGGTAAGGATAAATTTTATAAAAAATCAGTAAGGATAAAAACATTTAAACTTCCTGAAAAGGAGGAAGCTAGAAGATTAGCAATAACCCTCTGGGAACGCGAGATTAGGTTAATTAGAAAAGCGATGGGAATTAGTGGGGGGCATTTCTTATTGCAACTATTAGATGCATTCGCTGACTATGAATCAAATAGACTCTATCTTATAAGTTCTAGATATGGTAAATCATTAGAAGAATGGAAGGAGGAGGTTGATGGTCTGTGGTTTCTCAAAGATAAAAATCCCAAATCTCGGAAAGAGTTATGGTTATTATTTAGAACATTATTGAATGGTGTTAGATGCTTACATATTACTAAATTATTGCATCGTAATATTCATCCCGGGATTATTTTCTTTTCGGAAGAAGCTGATGAAAATTTGTTCATATCATTTCCCTTTTTTTTCCACCTTATTATTTCTGAGTTAATTTCATCTGAGTTAATGATAAAAAAATAAACTTTTTTTGCATTTCTTTCTATATACCCTATAAGAAAGTCAACTTTTTATGGTCGAAATTAATTAAAATGAAAATCCTAGCATTTAGTGATTGGAGAATTCAGTCACTTGAGATGATAAAGGAAGTGATTGATAGAGAAAACCCCGATCTCATTCTTTATGCTGGCGATGATGTGAAAAGGATTTTAAGCTTAAAGCGAGACAAAGTTTATTTCAAGACCCATAACAATTTTATCGAATGTGAACTGAAGAACTCAGAAAGGTTCTTACAACATGAAGGAGTTAGAGCAAATCTAGTTTGGCCAGAATTATTGCAAAAAATTACTAATTTCGAAAATGAAAGTATTAACAATTTAGATATTCCTTTGGTTTATGTAATAGGAAATGATGATCTAGTAGTTGAACGAGATGAGGAATTATTCCTTCATGTTTCTCGGGGAGTCCTTATTGAGAATGATATCTACTACATATTTGAAAATCAATTAGGTCAATTAGATCTGATCTCTCTGCAGGGCTTTCAAGAACTGAGTTCAAACAGGAAATATTTGAAAAAAGCTCTTAATGAACAGAGAGAATTCAAAATTGTATCAATTAAAATGAAAAAGGCTCTGGTTAAAGAGGGCATCCATGTATATAAATGTAATAGGATTTACTATACTAAAGAGTTAGAGTCTTTCCGTGAAGAGCCTTTTTTAAATTATATCAAAGGCAATGGGATATATATAAAGATTACCCCTGATTTCGGAAAGCAAACAAGAAATATAAATCAAGATTCAATAACGATATTTGGAAGTAGTTGCTCAATGGGAAGGGAGAGTAAAATCATTAAGCCTCCTACAGAACATGCAGATATTTTTCTCTCTCACATTCCTCCTCTCGGAAAATTAGATTTATCAAAGAGATTCGGGATTGAACATATTGGATCGGAAGAATTCCTATTAGCTGTACAAGAATACAAGCCAAAAATCGTAATTTGTGGACACTCTCATATCTGGGGTGGCATGGAAGAAAAGATTGGTGAAACAGTTGTTTTGAATGTAAGCTCTCAAGATAATCCCTCATATGAAAATGAGGGAAATTTTGCACTGATTAACACGAAAAATTGGTCTTACCAAATATTTCTTGAGCGTGATATGAATCGAGGACTCATTTCGATTCCTGAAGTCAGGGGTGGGAGATGGTTAGTCAAAAAGTTGAGAAAAAAATCTCTGATATCTCTTGAATGGGAGCAATACGAGAAATTGAAATCTGAAGGAAAGAAACTTTATGATTATTTCAGACCTTTTATTTCCATTAGAGATGGAAAACCTTGTATTGATCTTTCAGGATTAAATTCACCAGAGGATTTTAAACCTATATCTAAAAAATATCTCGAAATTGAATTATCGATAGATCTTGATGATTTTTTTCAAACAATGAAGGATGCTGATGCATTAAGTAATGCAATTTATGAAAAAAGAAATTTCAAAGAGACTTATGAATTCTTAGACCGTTTGGAAGAAATCGGAATAGAATCATTAACTTATAGAAATAGAATAAATTCGATAAAAAAAGGCATACCTAATATAAAGAGAAGCATAACATTAGATCCTGAGGAATATTGGTTTGTTGACGTTGAAACAGGGTTAGCTTCTGGTGGAGAACCGGGAAAGTTATGGTTGATTGGGATAGGAGATGGAGAGACTGAAGAAGTGACTCAATTCAGGTATCCAGAGGAAGAAGAACAATTTTTCCAATTTATTAAGGTAAATGACATTATTATCTTAGTTTCTTGGACGAACTACGATTCAAAGGTTTTACTCCCTATCTTAAATTCGAGAAATATAAAAATCAAATTTTATGATGCTTGTGCGAGGGTCGCAAATGCTATTGAATGTTTTACACATAAACTCCATGAATTGTATGATCTTCTTTTTCCAGATGAAAAAACACCAGAAGAACTCATACCAGGAAGGATTGCAGGTCTTTACGCGGATCATTTGATATTCGATGAATCAGCTTGTCCATATTGTTCAGATAGAAAAGAAAAAATCCTAGGTGAAATAATAATTAGAAATAAATTAGACATAATTCAAACTATTAGACTCTGTAAAAAGCTCTATAATGAAGATGAATTTAGATGTCCTAATTGTGGTAAGAAATTTAAATCTCTTTCAGGTCAAAACCAACATGTTAAAAATAAAGTGTGCGGGCAGCCTAAGTAATTATTTTTTAGATTTTAGCATCCACTTTTTATTGATTCCACCTCCTTTCTCTCCTAGCAAGATCCGAGGGAGAAAGAAACTTTTTTTGATTTTCTAAAAGTGCACTAACACCAATTGTTTTGGACTTTTTTTCCTCATCAGTACAGTTGCAGGTTGGGGTGTAATCCGAGGGTTCATTATATGTAGAAATAAATCCTTCGTAATTTCTGAGAATGACTTTATTTGCTCAATTTTCTTTTCCTCTTATTCCTTTCTAAATCATCTGGCTCAATAGTTATTTTTTTGCCACTTAACAACGCTGAAACGCCAATTTGATTCTCAACATCTTCGCAATGACATCCCGGAATATAATCATCTGGTTCTTCGTATGTTGTAATAACACCCTCAAAATTTCTTAACACAACTCGTTTATTTCCCTGAGAGATTGTATAATCTGGCATAACAGGGATCTTACCTCCACCACCTGGAGCATCTACTACGAATGTGGGAACGCATAGGCCAGACGTGTGCCCCCTTAATCCTTCAATGATTTCAATACCTTGAGCAACGCGGGTTCTAAAATGCTCAAGACCAACAGAGAGATCGCATTGATAAATATAGTAAGGTCTTACTCTAATTTTTACAAGGTCTTGGACTAATTTTTTCATGACATGAATACAATCGTTAACTCCTCTCAATAGTACCGATTGATTTCCAAGAGGAATTCCCGCATCTGCTAACAATTCACATGCTCTTTTAGAGTCTTCTGTGATTTCATTAGAATGATTGAAATGGGTATTAAACCAAATAGGATGATATTTCTTAATCATTTCACATAGTTCAGGAGTAATTCTTTGAGGCATAACTACGGGTGTTCGAGAACCTAATCGTACTATTTCTACGTGAGGAATTTCCTTTAATCTGACTAAGATATCTTCTAATTTTTTATCAGAAATTAATAAGGCATCGCCTCCAGATAAGAGGACATC
>JAHLWJ010000226.1 GCA_019057975.1 Promethearchaeota archaeon
CTGGATCATCAAAATGTTCACGATTACAATTTAATGCACATTGAGCAGTACAAATTCGTCCACATAAGTAAGGTAACGGGTTTGTTTCTCTTATTAGATCGATAGATTCTTGAAATTTGCCTTCTGAAATTAATGAAACGTATCCTTGGACATCAACTCCTGCAGGACATCCTACAACACAAGGTGCTGTACCTGTTAAGAAAGGTACACATCCCATAAAGTAGCCAATTTTTCCTTTATCCGTTGTTTTTAATCCTGTTCCTTCTAAAAATCCAGTTTTATTAGTAAATTTGATTTTATCATCAGCCATTAATTTAGGTAAACTTGAATATACTCTTTCATGATTACAGCTCAATAAAGTCTCTTTTAATGGTTCATATTCTGAAGCCAACGAACGAAGATCTTTAATAATTTTAGTAAAATTGACGCCGACGTCTTCCTTAGTCATTGGACAATATACTGAACACAATCCACATGTTAAGCATTTCCATATGTCATTGTTTTCTAAAGCCTCTTCGGGTGTTGAAAAAGTAAGATCCATAATTAGGCTACGTGGGTAAAATATATCAAGATAAGCAGTTGGACATACATTGTTACAGCGATTACATGAGTAACAATAATTAGCAGCAGTATTTACTCTTTTGAGCAACTTTATTGACTCGACACTCGTGATTTTTTCATCAGCTACTTTATTATCAGATTCAGTCATTTTACATCGTAAAAAATAAGTAATTTACTGTCTATTAAAAATGGTGTTTTTATTTTGAATCTAACTATTATAATTTGATTATGAAAAATTTATATTAGTTCTTTTTAGGATCACCCTGAGGACAAATTTTTAGACAGTATGAACAATAATTGTTATTTATTAAACTTTCGATACATTTAGAGCGGTCAATATGTGTTATTACGGGAGAATCATCATGATAAATTGGTGTTTCATAGGCAGCACCTCCCTTACAACCCCTAATGCAAGCACCACATTCTTTACAATAATCTTCTAACCATTTCAAATCTTTTTTAATTGGAGTGGGTATTTCAGCATCAGTAGATATAATAGCCCATCTTTGACGAGGTCCAAACTCAGGTGTGATTACAAGGCCATTTCTTCCCTTAATTCCTAGTCGCGCGGCAACAGCGTGAGGTGGGAATAAAAATTTACCCCCAAAAGGATGATGAGCTTCACTCTTATATCCAAGTTCTTTTAGATATTCTGTTAATTGAATAGTTATTTCTCCTAATTCATAATATACCCGAAAAGCTTCAATGCTACAATTAATGCTTGGAGCTGTTTTTATTTCATCCCACTCCATTTCCATTCCAAGTATGATCGCATTTCTTCCAAATACTTTAAGGTTATAAAAAACAAAATCTTCAATAAGAGGAGTATATCCTATAAGATCAACGCCTAACTCTTTTGATTTCTTTTTAAAATCCTGCCAAAATTCAGAGGTTGTTTCAGTTTTAGTATTATTTTCATTTCCATATTTAGTCTTCCTAGCCTCTTGAAAACCATTAAAAGTATCTTGAATATATTTACTATATTTCTTAGAAATTTCACGATCTATTTTATCATCAGACTGTAATTTCATTCTAAAGAGTTCTGTTGGTACTATAAATTTTAAGTTCTCGTTTTTACCAATATAAGTTGGTTCTATCCCTAATTCCGACATTTCCTAATCAGTTTTAATTTAGAATACTAAAATTTTTACTTTTCCTTATATTAAATACAATATAAAGATAATGGTTTCAAAGATAAAACCACTTAAATATAATTGTCCATTCTGTGGAAAGGAATTAGAATCAAGATTTTCCAAATGTTTCAATGTATATTGCCAAGGGCAGAAGTTCAATTTAGGAAATTTAGTGATTTATAGGCTAAATCAAGACTTAGGATTAGGCAAGGTTATCAAAATAATAGAAATCCCGACTTCAAAGTCTTTAGATGGTGAAGACACTCAAATTTTTACTAAATATAAAGTGCTTTTCAAAAATAATATTATTAAAATAATCCATCCTATTGATTTGATTCATTTTATTTTCGATATCAATGAAAAAATTGAAAGTAAACAAGGTATTGGCATAATAAATTCTAAAGAATTCATGGTTAAAGATGGATTAATTTCTTATGAATTCCTTAAAGAAAATGGTAAAAAAGTTCAGATTTACGAGAATGAAATTTATGCTAAATACGCTACACCGATAGAGTCTCTAATATTAAAACAGAGAATTGATCCCCCACGAAATTTTTTGCTCAAATATTGGGCTCATTTATTTTATTCTTATTATACATCTTATCAAATCAAATGTATTATTAATTCTCGTTTATCTTTAATGCCACATCAAATAAATGTTACACATCGTTTATCCGAAGAACATTTTCCTAGAATTATTCTAGCGGATGAAGTAGGATTAGGAAAAACAATAGAAGCTGGAATATACATTAAGGAAATGATGGCTCGGAATCTTTCTGAGAGAATATTAATTATAGTTCCAGCATCGTTAGTTTGGCAATGGAAATTCGAACTTGAAAACAAATTTAACTTAAATTTTACTATTTATGATGGTAAAAAGATAAAAGAATTAAAACGTAGAGGGTATTTTAAGAGTGCATATTTACTTCAAAATCCATTTTATTATGATAATTTAATTATCTGTTCACTTCAATTTACAAGAAATAGAAAATATATTGAGTTGTTATCAAAAATTTCATGGGATATAGTAATTTTTGATGAAGCACATCATTTACGACGTTATCTGATAAATGCTACAACAGGAAGATATAGAGAAACGTTAAATTATGAGTTAGCTCGAAATTTAAGCACGAGTTCTGAAAGTATGCTTTTATTAACCGCGACACCATTACAACTCAATTCATTTGAACTGTATTCTTTAATTGAGCTTATACATCCTGAAATTTTTACTTCATTTAGTGAATTTGAGCATTTTAGAAAAAACTTACCATTTATTAACCTTCTATTTACAAATATAAATCAAATTGATAAGTTAAATAATTTTGAAGTTAAAAATACTCTAAAATTGTTGCGAAAACTAAGATATATAAAAGAGAATAAAACAAATGAGCAAGTTTTATCAGAATTAGGCGATGAGTCATTCAAACAAAAATTATTTAGAAAAATTGAAGAAGATCATACTTTATCGAAACTAATTATCAGAAATAGAAAGAAGAATGTTTTTACAGAAGAATTTCAGAACAAAAGGATTGTTAATACTATTATAATTAACCCAACAAAGGAAGAATTAGAGGTTTATAATGAAATTCGGCTATATCTTGCCCAAATCTATAATTCATCTATTAGTAGGGAAAATGTTGGTTTAGGATTTGTAATAACTACTCTTCAGAAGTTGTTAACAAGCTCGAAATATGCAATTCTTAAGAGCCTTGAGCGAAGATTAGAACAGATTACTCGTTATAAAAATATTTTTCTTAACTTAGATGTTATAAAAGAGGAAGATCCTGAATTTTTCGAACTGGCACTCGAAGAAGAACTCCTTGATTCCGAATCATTTGGTAACCTTAAAGAAAAATTAACAGAAAAACAAATTGAAGAAAGTTTTAAGATATCTAATCAAGAAAAGATTTTAAAGGAGTTTTACATAAAATTAAAGAAAATTCCATATGATTCAAAATCTGATAAATTAATTGAAATCCTTGATCAGATATATTCTCACAATTCTAATGAAAAAGTTATAGTATTTACACAATTTGTTGACACGCTTAAATTTTTAAAAGAGTTAATAGAAAAGCAAGAAAATAGCTATTTTGTAGAAATTTTTTATGGTGGATTAGACAAACAACAAAAAAATGAAGCGGTTGAGAGATTTCGTAATCATCAAGGATTTTCAATATTACTCTCAACGGAAATAGGAGGTGAAGGTCGTAATTTTCAATTCTGTAGAACACTTATTAATTATGATTTACCATGGAATCCAATGAAACTTGAACAAAGAATTGGTCGTGTTGATAGAATTGGACAGGAATCCCGAGAAATTTATATTTATAACTTTTATATGGAAGGTACTGTTGAAACGGATGTAGTTTTTGCCTTAATTAAAAGAATTAACTTATTTGAAGAATCAATAGGAATTTTAGAACCTATCATCGGTAGAGTTGAAAAAGATCTTAAAAACGTTATTTTTGCTGAAGATAATGGTAAGAAAAGGAAAAAACTTAATGAATTTTATCGTACTTTAGATGAAGAGATAAAAAAAGCAAAAGAAATTGAGATGCAATTAGACGATTTAATGATCGATAAAAAATCATTCCAAATGGAAGGACTTCTCAGCACTTTAGCCTCCTGTATCGATGTGAAGTTAACACATAATGAACTATTTCTCCTTATGAACCATTTTTTAAATCTCGATAATAATAAATACGGATTCATAGAAAATATTAAAAAGGATTTAGTTCAAACAAAAGAATTGGATGACGTCATGTCAAAGATAAAAATCAATGATATTTTATTAAAAAATCCTAAATACAAACTTTCGAATGAATATGCTGGTACCTTTAATTTAGAATTTGCAAGAGAAAGAGAAGAAATTGATTTTTTTGCCTTGGGTCATCCATTAATCAATGCTGTTTTAGATCTCTGTAGAGATGATTCGTTTAAAGGTTCTTACACAATACTTGAAATAAAAAAACAAAATTTACCAATCCATTTTAAATTAGAATCACCCTTAATAAAGGAATTATTTCTCTTTATCTTCATCGTCAAATTCCAAGGATATATAATTGAAAGTCAGATCTTACCTGTAATTGTAGATAAAAACGAAAATGAAATGAAGAATTTAGATAATTTTGTGTTAGATATAGAAAACTATGATAAAATATTTCAATTCGATAAAGAGAGAGACGAGATGAATCTGGATGGCAATTTTATTATTACTCTCCAAGAAAAAGCTAAAAAGCTCGTAAAATCTAAGACATCAATTTGGAAAAGGGAAGTTAGGAAATTGAATGAAAAGATATTTACAAAAGAAAGGGATAAGAAAAGGAAAATCTATGAACATAATAAGAGCGTTTTATATTTAAAATTAGAATCGTTGAAATTAAGATTAGAAAGAAAAGAAAAAAATAGACCAACACAACGGCAATTACAAAATATAAATAGCTTGAAAGATGAAACAAGGAAACAGAAAAGGTTACAGGATATGAAGAATTTAGAAGAAGAAATCAAGTTCATTGAAAAAGATATAAAGATTATAGAAAAGAAATTGGATGATATCGCTTTTGAACATGAAGATTTAACTAATGATATGAAGAGGCGTAATTTAGCTAAGTTCTATACAAACTTACTATCACTTGCAATTATTAGAATCATTGATTAATTAATGAGTCGAACGAGAATTATAAGATCTTACTCGAGTTTCTGATTTTTTATCATTCTGTGAGTAAGATTTTGAAACGCACCTTCGACATTTTCGCCTGTTTTAGCTGAGGTTTCTACAAAATACGTGTTTTCACTTTTCGCATATTCTTCAACACCCTCTTTGTCGTATTCTCCGAAAACATCTTTAATGAGATCAACTTTGTTTCCTATTAATATAAAAGGAACATCTTCTCCAGCAAATTCTCGTAAATCAGAAACCCAATCATTTAATTCTTCATATGTATGCCATCTTGAAATATCGAAAACTACTAATGCCCCATTAGCTCCATTAAAAAAACTTGATCTTAAAAATTTATATCTTTCTTGCCCTCCAATATCCCATATCTGTAATTTACAGGTTGTTTCTGGATTTGGGTATCCTTCAATTACTTTAGATAAAAAATCAGCTCCAATAGTTAGCTTATATCTAAAATTAAACTTATTTTCTACAAATCTATGTAAAAGACTGGTTTTTCCTACTGCTCCAGATCCAATAATTATTACTTTGAGGACAAATAACGGCATTAAAATAACTTTTCCTAAATTATACGATTCTAATAAATAATCTCCATCAGATATTTAAACATTTTCATAAACGATTCATTTAAATAAGAACGACAAAAAGCATTTATTATTCTTTAGGGTGTAGATTCCACTTTTTTGTACAAATTTAATAAGAATTGTGTTTTATCATTCTCCGGGTTAGTTCAATAAAAGCATTCTCAACATTATAACCTGTTTTAGCAGAAGTTTCAATATAAATACTTTCTTCATTTTCAGCAAACTTCTTAGGTTTGTCCCTATTAATTACTTCACCGACTTCAGGGAGTAAATCAGATTTATTCCCCAATATTATAATGGGAATCTTTTCTTCAATTATACTATGCATATCTATAAGCCATTCTTTCATTTTGGGAAATGTATTTGCTCTCGAGAGGTCAAAAACTAATATTGCTCCATGGGAGCCTTCATAAAAACTACGACGTAGGATTTTGAAACGTTCTTGGCCACCCACATCCCAAATAGAAAGTTTTGCGATTTTATCTTTCTCAAATTTTACTATTTTAGCTAAAAAGTCTACACCTATAGTGAATTTATAACTTATTGAGAATTGATCCTCTACGAATCTTCTTATAAGACTAGTCTTACCAACGGCACCTGGACCAATAATAATAACTTTAAATGTAAAATCTGTCGCCATTATTAATCGAGCTTGATTTGTTTTTAAAAATTAAATTATAAAACAATAATTGGTTGTTTCTTTATTAAATCTTTATTAAATTGTACTTTTTACCAAATTTCTTAAATAATTTAGTTCCGCCCCCTTCTTGCAAAATCTTCAAAGTTTCCTCTGAATCTGTAATTTCCATTCCACCGACAATGTCTACACCATAATCAAACAGAATATCTGGTAGCAGGCCTACAGATGGCCCCATTACTATAGTTTTTCGAGCCTTTTTTCCGAAAAGATTTAAAATTTTCTCAATAGTATTATTTATTAAAGAAGTACCGGTACAAAATAGAATATCAGTAGAAATTTCCTCTTTCTCTAATTCATCTATATTTGTTCGAAAATTGAATTCGCGGAATTCTTGTGGAACTTTAATTGTATCTTCCACTATTGTAATGTCTCGGGTTTTCTTTATTAATTTGCGAATAAATGGTTTCATTAATCCTATAATAGTAATACTCGTATCCTGATTAATCTCTAAAAAATCAAAAGGATCTCCTATTAACTTGGAGTAAGAATTCTTTATTCTTAAAATATGTTGAGACAC
>JAHLWJ010000227.1 GCA_019057975.1 Promethearchaeota archaeon
ATCTCCAAAAAGACATATTTTGTAGATTAATTCCTTGCTCGTTTCTTACACCTTTAGTTTTGAGTGCATTCAGTAATTTAGCTAAAATATTATTCTTATAGATCTTTCTATAAACTCATCGATATAATAATCATACCGACAAAATTTTTAATTTTTAATTTTAATGTTTATATTGTTCCTTATAAAATTCCTTATAAGGATAGTAAAATAGTTTTACTAATCTAATTTAAATCTTCATTTTTTAGTCTTTTTCTTTAAATAATCGTATAAATCTTAGAATAGTGCAGCACTAATTTTTTTTTGAAAAAAATTAAAAATCATTGATTTAAGAGCGACAATAATCGTAATTATCCCATATCGAGTTAAGTCGGAGCTTAATAATAAGAGATTTTTATTTAAAAGATCTATGGCTCTTAAAATTGAAACTACTAGATTTGATACTGTATGTGAATGGATTATTATTCGAATCCCAAGTGAATTAAATCAAGTAAGAGTTAGCTATCAATCCAATATAGACATTAAGAAATTTATTCCAACTATTATTGATGTTATGCATAAAAAGAAGATCAACCTGAAAAGGAGAGAATAAAGGAGTTTGAAGTATTAAATGCTAAGGAGGATGTAATACTTTTCTTTGAAACTATTTTGAAAGATAAGTCTTATTCCTTAGTTGAAATAAGATTTGATCCAGCACCATTTAGGGGAGCACCAGTGTTGACGCTTTCAGATAAAAAAAATAAAACACTGATTAATACGATTAGATGGTTTGAAGAGAATAAGAAGGATTTATTTAAAGATATAAGTTCAATAAAAGAGTGTAAAATCTATTTTAATGGACATAGATTAAAAATGAAATTTAATCATAAAGAGAAGGGGGTAACTATTCGTTATTTAGATAGCAATTTATTTATTAATCTAAGAAATGAATTTGAAAAATATATGATAGATAAATTTAAATTATCAGTTATTCCAGGTGTTTAACTTCGATTTATTAAATATAAATAATATTTCTAGATTGAGGCATGTTTTTAGGGATAATTTTGAAATAGAAGAACTCAGTGATGATATTCAAGAGTTGATAAATTCAGGATTTATAAAAATAAGCGAGGATTTCTATGTTAAATGTGTGAATAGAGGAGACAGGGATTTTCTCAATTTAACAGAAGATCAAAAAATTTGCACTGGAATATCATATGTAAATGAAGCTCAAGAAGTTTCGGAATGTCAGGCTTGTAATCGACAATTATCTTTAGAAAATAAAGAGAAATTCAAAGTTTATACAATTTCATTAAATTATAATACTATAATTAAAGTATTGAGAGAAAAACTTGGAAAGGAAAAAACATCAATTAAAAAAGACAATGCACATATCATTTTTGTGAATAACGATGGAAATGAACATACTCTATGTATCCTTGATTTATGTGAAAATATAGATTGTAAAACTAGTTTTTATTATAGTGATGAGATTCTTTATATTTATTGTGATGTAGTGGTTGGATTTGACGCTCCTAATGTAATATGGTTATTTGATCTTCTTCTAAAAAAAGCTGAGGAGCTGTCCAATTTTATTAGAACGACTACACCTCTTCTCAATACTGAAAAAATTAGAAAAGTCATGAAGAACTTCATAGATAATTTGTCTTGGCAAAAATTTGAAGATTTTATAACTCAATTATTGAACTACATTCGAGATAATCCTAAAAATTATAACGAGGGAATAACATTTTTACAAAAATATTCTGGAACAATTATTTCATCTTTTAGTGTAAAATTGAGTGGTTCAGGAAGAACAGACGCTTATTCAATAGATATTTTAAACTACTTTCAACAGACATTAAAATCGGATATAAGAATTGAGTGTAAACATTCAGAACATAGTAATATTAATTCCTCAGTAGGAAAAATAGCTCTTAGAGAATTAATGGATCACGCTTACCAAAATGAAGGTGTAATATTCACAAATCGTGAAAAGATTGATGGATATGCTTTAAATAGATGTATAGATTTTAGAGAGAAAGATGGTCAATGGAGATATGTTATAATTCATAGACCGCTTTTAATATTGTTTATATCCCTCTTTCTTAAAGAATTTTGGGATAATCCTAAAAAGATTATTAGTTCCTTATTAGGTAATAATTAAAATTATTAATAATAAATGTCCTTATATAGAATGACTTTTATAGACCTCAAAATTAAAGTTATATCAATGGAATGTTGCTACGATTTATCAGAAAGCGATTTAATAAATTGTAAAATAGAGGACATTCACGGGATTGAAAGAGTCGTGCCAAATGTGTCCTTCGTGTATGTGGATTCCAAAAATAGCTACAAATCTTCAATGTTCTACCAGAATTTAGGTGATCCCTCCCAAAAACAGTCGGTGTTCAAATATGATTTTGATAAATTTGTGCTTTGTGAGGCATTAGGGTGCAAAAGTGTTACTATTAAATACTAGTATGTAGAGAATATCGCTGTGATGAGGATAATAATGATTGGAATGCAGAAGAACATTTTGGAGAGCATTATAAAGATGATTACGTATAATATTAAAAGATATAACCAGATTGCTTCAGTTGTTCCAGACAATGTTATAATGATTCTAAAATCTTTTTTAATATATTAACCCTATCAATTTTTTCCCATGTAAAATCTGGATCCATTCTGCCAAAATGTCCATATACTGCTGTTTTTTTGTAAATTGGACGTTTCAAGTTCAAATCACTTATTATTACTCCTGGTCTAAAATCAAATATTTTTAAAATACCATTATAAAGTCTTTCAATAGATATTTTTTCTGTATCAAAACAATCGATATCAATTGATAAAGGGTCAGCTTCTCCAATAGCATAAGAAACTTGAATTTCACATTTATCAGCTAAACCCGCTGCTACAACATTCTTTGCTGCATATCGCGCCATATATGAAGCAGAACGATCAACTTTTGAAGGATCTTTTCCACTATATGCCCCACCCCCATGATCCATAACACCATAAGAATCTACTATAATTTTTCTTCCTGTTAATCCAGAGTCGCCATGAGGACCCCCTATTACAAACCTTCCAGTTCGATTAATATGTATTTTGGTTTCATCATCAATCAATTCTTTTGGTATAACATAATTGATTACTTTTTCACGTATTTCTTGTTCAATCTCCTCACTTGAGACATTTTCTGTATGTTGAGCAGCTATAACTATTGCTTGAATTCTAATTGCTTTTCCCTCTTCATATTCTACAGAAACGAGACTTTTCCCGTCAGGTCTTAAAAAGGGGATAAAATCTTTTTTTCTAGCTTCTGCTAACCTTCTAACAAGATTATTTGCGAGGTGAGTTGCCAAGGGCATAAATTCAGGGGTTTCATTTATAGCATAGCCTACCATAACTCCTTGATCTCCTGCGCCTTGTTTTTCTATTCTATCTCTTTTTATTCCTTGTTTAATGTCAGGGGATTGTTGATGTATTGTATTAATTATAGCACAACCTTGATAATCAAAACCCATAGATGAATCATCATACCCAATCCCTTTAATTGTTTCTCTTACTACTTTATTATAATCAATATTCACTCCCTTTTTAGCGGAAATCTCTCCTCCAATTAACACAAGTCCCGTTGTTACAAAGGTTTCACAAGCAACATGAGCATCTGGATCCTTTTCTAAAAACGCATCTAAAATGGCATCGGAAATTTGATCACATATTTTATCAGGATGTCCTTCAGTTACAGATTCTGCTGTTATAAATCTTTGGTATGTCATAATGATAAAATAAGAAATATAATCTAATAAACCACATTATAAACTGAAAAATTTTCTAAATTTTCTAAGTAATTGAGCGTTGGATATTTTATTGATACAGGTCTACTCCTACTCGCCCAACTCATGTCTGACTACAAATTTCAATCCTTGTTTTATTGGATATTTTATTGTTACAAATTGGGATATTTTTGAAATAGTTTTGGCAAAATTAAACCAGAATTACCACGAATTGATTTGAATCTATCTATTTTTTCTTGATAACTCCAAAATTTTTTTGTGGGGGTTTCATTATTATCCTCTAATATTTGTTCAAATACTTGATCTACCATCTTGTAAATAGTCATAAATAAGAATAATACAGTAAGACTTAAAATTTGGGGTGATTGGAATAATCCTTTTCTATCCCATATTTTCCATACTTTTGTATCTTTTTTCTCATCATAATATTCCCAATGTTCTTCTTGTAATGGTAATTTGATAAACTCAAATAATAAACCACTTTCGCCTTCAATTCTAGAATTAAACTCATTAGAATTAAACGACATATTTACAACCTTTTTCAAATTATTTTTAAATCCATATATTCTTAATTGACTTTAAAGTATAAAAGATTAAGTTGGAGTTGGTTTTTTAAAATTTTTATTTAGAATTTAATAAATTCATTGGGACAACTTTTGGGACCAGAAATGCTATAATCAGAAGAATTATATTATTTGATAAAATTTCATTAAATTTCAGCTAAATTTCATTAAATTTCTGATATATCTCAGTATTCAACAATCAAATTTCCAACATAATTATTAGTATCCTCCCAAACAAATTAAGAGATTTCTATTATGCATATAAGGTCTTAAAATGATTGTATCATCATAAAATATATCATAATCCAATCATTTGACGCAAAAACATCTGATATCTATAATCTGAAGGGGAATCAATCTTATCTAAGTTTCTGCGATATACATAGTTAATAAACATAAAATCAATAATATCTTCTTGATTTAAAAAGGGTACAATATAAGAACCGAAATAAATCAACACAGGTATTTCATCATAAAAAGAATCTGTAAAATTAAGTATAATTTCTTTACATCTTTTTATTTTAGTGTGAATATAATTTAACTGATATTCTCCAAAATGAGGTATTGTAAGTAATTTTTGTTTACCACATTGACACCAAAAATATCGTTTATTATTACGGTTTATTACTGTAGTGTCGATAGGTCTAAGATTTGCACATGTACCACAATAATAGTAATTGTCTAATTGATATAATGTTAAAGAAGTATTTTTAATAATTTTGTAATCGTTAAGTATATCAAGAAAATCTTTCTCATAATTCCATTCTGGAATTTCCTTTATTTTCCTTAATTGGTTCTCTTTATATGGGTTCTTTCCATAAGTTTCTGGACAGCTAAATCGATGGTCTCCGTATTTTCCCTCATCTAATGGATCAAAATGTACTTTTGCTCCACAACTACATTCCCAATATATAATTCTTTGACCACAAAATTGACAAGTTTTTGGTTTTGCAAATATTTGAAAATGTGTGGTATGAGGATTTTTATTTGGACAATAATACTTCATTTTTGTTTTCAATATTTTTAAAGTAAATCTTACTATTAAAGACTCTCTTCAAATATTTGAAATTAATTGTTCCATTTGTAGAAGTCTTCTTTCCTTGCTTTGTGATTTTCATTGAGCTAAGTAGAAACTAGACTAGGTATGCATCTTGTATCTATTTTATAATTATCATTAGGGAAAAAAGTTTCATACACAGCCAAAACATCAAAAATCAATTAAGTTTGTGTTCTATTTTGAATGATTTCACTAATCGGAATTTACTATAAAATTTGAGGATAAGCTACCCATCAAACAAATGGTTTAATCGATTTTTTGAGCATAAAATACTGCTTAAAGGATTTTTGATATCTCAGATTTTGAAGGTTTTTATATTTTGTTTTAAAGATAAATTAAAATAACATTTGGTTCTGACTTTAATTGCATAGTAAGAGTTTCTTCAAATTTAGTTATAATCATTGATCAATTCCAAATAAACTATCAGAAGTGCCTTTGTATATCTATATTTTCTCTTTTCTTCACGCAATTCATTCACTTCTTTTATTCTATCTTCTTTAACTACGAAAACCTATCTTTCTCATTGCATCTTCATCTTTCCAGTATTGATCTGGAGTAGAAAATCCACATTTTGAACAAACAAAAATTCTTGAGAAATATTTTCTAAGTTATTCTCTAAACTTTCTCTTATTCTCTTCGTTCAGTTCTTTATGAGACATGAATTCTTTATATCTTTTAGTCCAATCTCCATGAGAGATTACTTTACATAAGTACCAACAATGAGTTTCTTCATGATTCCTTATTGATACTCCTTTAATTCCATCTTTTCTAATTTGATTAAAAAGATCCATATATTCATCAGTTCCATTATCATAATATTTATCAGAAATTTCTTGATATTTTTTATATGGATAAGTAGAAACAAACTCTATTTTAAATTCACCACCACAATCGTGACAATATCTCAATCTATTTAATTACCTCTTTTTAACCCATTTCATATTTAACTGCTATTTTTTTAATATTATAATAAATTTACCAATATTTAATTGTAATTGTAAAAGGGTAAAGATTCTGGATTAGATTAAATTAAAAGAATAAAGATAAAAAAATTGTGAGTTAAGCTTTGATTCTTTGGGGTTTGCTATAATTTTTTAAGTCGTTGTCTCGATGGTAGTTGAACTGCTTAGTTTTCCGCTCCCGCAAGATTTCGTTAACTAAAGAAGCAGCACCGCCTTTTAAAAACAACCTAACGTATTTCTGCTCGTTTACGCTAATACTTAGAGACTGAAGGAACTCAGGGTGCCGATAATTCTGCCACTTGACGTTTCGCAATTTTTTCACGCTAACTACCTCTTTTTTAAGTGTTTTTGAACCATAGAATCCCAATTGTCGGGAGAAAGGCAACCTACCGTTAAATAATCGTCTATCGAGCGAACTCTGTTATTTGGTTCTATATCGACGATTAAACTTCTAATATCTTTTACTTTTATTTTTTGCACAACTTCAGGGGAATAAATTTCTTATCACCACTTTTACCTGTTAATTAGTTCGTATTTTTCTATCTTTTTGTTAAGAGTATTTTTATCGCAAATACTGATGAGCTTATTTAAATAAAAAATAAAAAAAGTTAACAAAATAAAATATCTCTAAACTAAATTTTAGTAAGCAAGAATTGCTTGAGCTGTTCTTTTGATTTTGCGAAGCCTTTGAAGTCTCCAAGTTGGTTCGGCAAGAAAATTTTATTCCTTACGTGATAGTGAGCTCTGGTTATATCAGTTCCGAGAGCTTCGAATATTTCAGAAAGA
>JAHLWJ010000228.1 GCA_019057975.1 Promethearchaeota archaeon
TGACATTTGATTATTGCCATTTTCTACCACTATTATTAGTATTTTAAATATAAATTAGATTTAGTTTTAATAAATATTGATAATAAGAAAAAATTAAAAATAGAATATTTTTTCCATAAAATTCAAATGTTCGATAATACTGGTCATGAATATGGCTTATAAACCTAAAGTATTTCTTACTTCAAATGTTTTCTCAGAAAAAGAAATTGGATCTAATGAAAAAATCTCTCAAGAACTTCGTAATGACATTAAGGATTTATGGCAAGAATTAGATAAACTCTCAGAATTAAAAGTTTTCAATGGGAGATTTCCATCAGAAGAACAGCTTCAAAAAGAAGTTGAAGAATTCAACCCTGACATTCTTGGATGTCACTTAAGTCATCAATTATCTTCAGAAATGTTGGAAAATTCAAAAGTTTTTGCTGTTTCTACATCAACAGCAGGATTTAATCACATTCAAAGAACACAGAAAGATAATATATTAATAACGCATACACCCGGAGTCCTCCACGAAACAGTAGCAGATTACACCATAGCCATAATTATGGCAAATTTAAGGAACTTGATTGATCTTCACAGTTATATATGGAATAACCAATGGACTGCAACTGATAAGTGGGATTTAGACAAATCTCTTTCATCAGTAATTACTAACAAAATACTTGGAATTGTGGGATTGGGAGAGATTGGAAAGGAATTAGTGAAGAAATTATATGGTTGGGGTGTTAAAATTCTTTATTATGATATTAAACAAATGAAAGATTTTGAAGAAAAATACCCTTTAATTGAATTTAAAGAGAACATTGAAGATGTTTTTAGAGAATCAGATATCCTTAGTTTGCATATTCCTTTAAATAAATATACAGAGAAATTAGTTAGTCGCTCTTTATTAATTTTAATGAAAAGAAATGCTTTACTCGTAAACACCGCCCGAGGAGGCGTTTTGGATTTGGAAGTTTTATTAGATATGTTAGAAAATAACGAAATTAAGATTAATTTAGCTCTTGATGTATATCCTATAGAACCAGTTGATATGAAAACTCTAAAACGCTTAAAAAAGATAAAAAAGGCTCAACCAGAAATGAGAATAATTCTTATTCCCCATAATGCTTCAGCTGATGCAAATACTAGGGGGAAAATGAATTTTATTTTTTTAAAAGATATAATAAATATCATAAAATCTACTTCGATAGAAGATTTAAATGAAATCAATATTATTCCCGAACATAAAAAACAATTAAAAGATAAACAATGGAGGATTTTTAATTATTGGGAAAAAAGTGATTAGATCATTCATCGCTCTTGAATTAAAAGATGAAGACACTATTGAGAATATCGATTCTTTTTCTTCTCGATTAAAGCAAAATCAACCAAAGCTTAAACTAATAAAGCCTAATAATTTGCATATGACTGTTAAATTCTTGGGTAATATTCCTGAAACATTAGGACCTAAGATTTATGCAATTTTAGATGATGATATTAACAAAAAAATCTTTCAAGGGAAAAATTTCAGATACTACCTTAAGGGTGTTGGTCAATTTAATCGATTTTCTGTTTTATGGATAAAACTTATTGGGGATATTGCTTTATTGCAAGAAATTAAAGACTCAGTTGAAAACTTACTTTATGAAAGATTAAAGATTGATCGTGATAAAAGACAGCAATTTAAACCACACTTGACTATTGGAAGACTTAGAAGAGAGAGAATTAATTACAAAACTTTCGATACGTTTAAAAAAATAATCAATGAGAACAAAAATACAGAATTTGGAGAATTTACAATAAACCAAATTAAGCTTAAAAAGTCTGAATTAACACAAAAAGGTCCAATTTACACTGATTTGGTATACTAAATGCAAAAGAGAAAACGTATTAAAGCAATTATATGGGATCTAGATGGCACTCTCATTTATTTTAACATTGATTTTCTGAGAGCCCGTCATGAAGCCATAAAAATTTTAAAAGAATATGGGGTACCTAAACCTTTCCTTTCTGTAGAGTTTTCTATTCTAGATAATGTCGCTAAATCAAGAGATTATTTCAATACACAAGGATTTTCTGAAAAAAAGATAGAAAAAATTGTAATTAAAGTTGATAGTGTAATTACTAAGGTAGAACATGAGGCCGCTCAAAAGGCTATAATGGTAAAAGGAATAAATAAAGTCTTAGAATATGCTAAAGCTAAAAAGTTAAAACAGGCAATCTTTACTTTTAACACAAGAAAAAACGCAGAAACTTCTCTTAGGACAGTTAATTTAACACAATTTTTTGAATTGATTGTCGGACGAGATAATGTTAATAATCTAAAACCTCATCCAGAGCATTTAACATATATATGTAACAAATTGAAAATTGATCCTATCGAAGCCTTAGTTATCGGAGATTCTAGTCGTGATATAGAAGCTGCGATTAATGTTGGTGCTTATTCTATTGCTCTAAACACTAAAAAACCTAATTTTTATACAGGAGAATCCATTAAAAAGGCTGATAAAATTATTGAACTTAATGAAATCCCGTCGAAATTAATAGAAGCTGTTGAGAAACTTTTATAAATGACCAAAAAGAATATAAAATAACTACTTAAGCTATTATTATTCAATAACATTTGTAGGTTTAAACTAATAAAATGAAAGTACAGTATCTTTTAGACATTTTAAAGCCTCATCAACCAGGACTGGACTTATTAGCTCGTACTATAATGGACATAAATGGAGTAAATAAAGTTAGTATTAAAGTTGATGAATTAGATCAAAAAACTGCTTCACTACATATAAATATTGAAGGAATAAATCTCTCACTAGAAGAAATCACTGACGTTTTAGAAACGATGAATTGCGCGCTCCATAGCGTTGACGAGGTTATTTGGGAAGAAACAGATTAATATTCAGTACATAAATCTGCCAGATTACCATATTAGTTAAAAAAAAACCGATTCTCCGCGTAAGGGGAGAATTTAACAATTTTTTTTAAAAAAAATATTAGATTAACCAAAAAAATAAAAACTAGTTTATCTCATTTTTATCTAAATAAGAAAATTTTTTTTTTAATATGCAAGATCCAAGTGTAATTAAAATCCTTCAAAAACAAGGAGAAATCGATGATGAGTTAGATTATGCCTTAATGAATTATTTAATTCAAAATCGGGGTCCTGGGTATATTGCTTGTCAACCTTCCTTAGTTGAACTTGAAAATGGAAAAAAAGCTATCAAAATGAACATAGATCATACATATATTGATAAAGATAATCAATTAATGGGATTAGGTATTGTGGGTAAGATATATATTGACATTGACACTCTTCAAGTAACATATTGCACTTCTCTTGAAGATTTAGAGAATAATATAAAAGTATTAAAATCCGCTGGAATCGAACCACAAATACGCCCGAAAGGAAAATATTAGAGAAATTAAGCAATTGCATTTTCTAATTCGGCAAATGTACACAATTTTTCAGTCATATTACTAATTCACCACATCAGCTCTGTTATATCAGAATAAAGGGTAATGAGTTGATCATCATAAAAAATTATATTAGTTATTTCATTCTTTACCTTACAGAATAAAAATGTCTAATAAAGAAAGCAAAATAAAGTCACTCATTCAAGATTATTTACTAGATGAGGGATTACTCAGAGAAAAAATTTCTAATCCGAAACTTGATTTTGGCTTCCAGTTTATTTTTCCTCCTGGAAAGGATCCAATGAAACGTCCAATTGGTAGAAATATGGTTGTTATTAAACCTAAAGATAAAAATTTAATTATAATTTCACTTGGAACTCAAATTTCAAAACCTCATGTTGACGCTTTAAATTCATTAAAAGAAGATAGAAAAATGCAATTCTTCTGGGATCTTAGAAAATTTTTTCTTGTCAGAGATTTATTCTATCGAATTGATATACAGAATTATAGATATGAGATTAGTGACCAAATATTTCTTAAAGATAATGGCACAGTCTCTAAAAATAAATTTTTCAAGTCAATTAGACGAGTCTTTGACGGTTCAGCTTATAGTAATATAATATTAGGTGAATATTGCTTTGGTAAAATAAAACCAGAGGATTTTATGAAACCTAAGGATTTTGGAAGTGGTTCTGATTTTTCACTCTATTCATAATTTATATAACAAAAATCATGGTGTATTCCAATTTTTAAAGATTGGCTACAAGCTTTAGGAAAGCTAGATTATGTCCAAGGGAAAGCAAGGCCAAATGTAGATTGTATCTTATGTGCTGTAAGGGACAATGATGAACGTGTTGTGTCTTTAAAGGTATATGAAGATGATTTATGTTTTATTGTTTTGAATTTGTATCCATACAATCCTGCACATTTAATGATTGTAACTCAGAGACACATAACAATATTCCTTGACTTAACCAAAGAGGAATTACTGCATATAACCCGAGCAATACAAGGAATTCAACTACTACTGAATGATCTATATAATCCTAAAGGTTATAATATTGGCATTAACCAAGGAAGAAATGCAGGTGGTAGCATTGAACATCTACATTTTCATTTAATTCCGAGATATGGGTCTGAACTTGGATTTATTGATATAGTTGGAAAAACTCGTGTATTACCTGAAGGTTTAGAGGCAGTAAAAAAGAAAATCGAGGAGAATATTAATAAATACTTGAATAGAGAATTCTTTGAAAATTTCTAAGACCTATCAATAAAAAAAGAAAAAAAATTAATCTTAAATATTTAAAAACTGAAGTATTTTATCGAGTTGCAGCGCGAATGTCCGCGGCAGTTACTCTCTTACGCTTATCTTCTTTGCAAACTTTGATTGCGTCCTTGGTAGCAGTAGCTGCGCTAGATTCGAGAAAACCTATAAGCTTATCTAATGCTTCTGCCGCAACCAGATCGGCCCCTTCCTTTTTCATCAGCCTTCTAATAGGTGCTTTAGCAATATACCCTTCAGATTTTTTAGCAGGTGGTTTTTTAGCCATTTTTATTCCTCCACTTTATTTTTATTGAATTATTATTTAGATGTTAATTAATTATAACTACACATTTCTATTATATAAATGTTATGATTCGAATTGATAATCTCTTCATAGAAAATTTTCGAATCGTTATGTTCGAAAATTAGATCGTTTTATTAATATGATATTAATTTCTAATAAAAACTATTTTTTAGTTTTGTCGGAAATAAACGCTTTAGTTCTTAATTTTTCGATTTTTCACTTTTATTAATAATTCAATAAATCTTAACGAAAATTTGTTAACCCAATATTAACCATTGTTAAATTTTTATCGCAACCACAGTTTCAAAAAATCTAAGTTTAACTAAATTGAAACATGAAAATAATGCAATTTAAATTTTTTAGATTCTATCGTTTTTAAGATAAAAATTAAATGATTTACTCATGAAACATCATTATCTTCATCCAATCTTTTTTATCTAAAATTTTATGTAAAAAATAAAGTTAAAATATAAGATATTTGACTATTTCATTATAGTTGAAAAAATAATTACATTTTTAATTTAGATTTCAAGAAAATTTGTACGAAACATGAATGAACTAGAAGAATCTGAAATTGTGGAAGCACTTCAATCATTAAATTTTACCAAAAATGATTCAAAAGTATTGCTAACTTTATGTAAATATAAGATATTAAGCCCTGCTGACATTGCTAAACATTCAGGAGTAGATAGAGCAAGGGTTTATGATTCTTTAAACAGATTAATAGATAAGGGCTTCATTCAAAAAGAACCTATTAAGAGAGGAGCTAATTACCAAGTGATTCCCATACCAAGGATATTTAAAACATTACGGGATGAATACAAGCGAAAAATTGAAGATACACTAGTACTAGAGAAAGTGATTACTGAACTTGAGATTACTAAAGAAGAAACCGAACCTCGCGTTTGGGCAATAAGTTCAAGATCAAAAATTAGAAAAAAAATAAAAGAACTAATTAATACTGCTAAAGAACGAATCTTTTTTATTCTTACTCCTGACTTACTTATGAATGAATTAGGAGGATACGAATGGGTTTTAAGAGAACTATGGAATAAAAAATTTTCTACCAATATCCAGATTGTTATCGCAATGAAATATAACGAGTTTTTAAAAGAGGAAATTAAAAAACTACTAAAAGTATCTGTCGTAATCCACTCGATTGAAGGAGATAGTGTATTACCCTTTGGATTATTAATTGTAGATAACCAATTCTTGCTTACTACCCTCGATCAGGTAAAAGAAGCACCAGAATATACTTCAGGATTATGGTTAGAGCATGGTACTCCAAAACAAATTATAGGCTATGAGCATCTCTTCAAATATTTTATTACAAGCCAGTGCAAATTAATAAAATTAACACCAAAAAAAGTACAATATACAAGGTAAATATTATTATTTAAAAAAACATAAATAATATAAGTCAAAAATTAGGCAAAAAATATTAGGGGGTAATATTGTATGTCATATCGAGGTAAAGTGATTCTGTGCGGAGATGCGGGAGTAGGAAAAACCAGTCTCTTAGCACGGTATGTAGATGATTTATTTAGTGAAGAATACATACAAACTGTTGGAGCTAATTTCTTAATAAAGGAAATAGATTTAAGTATGATAGTAGATAGGCTTGACATAAAAAATCCTAATTTGAAAAAGGACATTAAAGAAAAGGGTTTCAAACTTTACTTTTGGGATATCGGGGGACAAAGACAGGCTCTCTTTAGTACGGAGTATTATTTCGTACAAGCGGTAGGTGCTATGATCATTTTTAGTCTAGATCAAATAGAATCATTTGAAAATATTGATTTTTGGATATCGAAGTTAGAAGAGTTAAGTGGTGATGTTCCATTTATTTTAGTTGGCAATAAGATGGATTTAAAAAGAAAAATTGATAAAGAAAAGATTGATAAAAAACTAAAAGAGTTAGGAGTACATTATTTTGAAACCTCAGCAAAATTAAATGAGAATGTAGATAAAGCTTTTGAGAGCTTATCAGTTCAAATTTTGAATAATTTGAAATAGGTACTAAATAATTATAAATATTAAAGTTTATTTTTGTCTTCAACAACGTCACTATATATTTTTAGAGTATTCAATTATCCGAAGATTATGAGTACCTTATTGGTTCCCGTCGCTCCTTTATCAAGGACAAAATCACGTCTTAGGGATTG
>JAHLWJ010000229.1 GCA_019057975.1 Promethearchaeota archaeon
GTTATCGGGCTGTTGATATAGCACGTAAGGAAGGAATTAAAGTAGGAATTTTTAGACTTATAACAGTATGGCCATTTCCAGATGAAAAAGTAAAAAAAGTAGTTAAGGATGCCAAAGCTGTAATTGTGCCTGAACTAAATTATACAGGGATCATTGCTGAACAAGTCGAAAGAGTAACTAAATTAGAAACACCAATCATACGGATCCCAAAGGTTTGTGATTTTCACCATCCAAACGATATTTTAGAAAAGATAAGGGAGGTGGTAAAATAATGTCAGGATTACCACCCATGTATCCAAGTGAAAAACCAGAACATCCATATCTTTCAATATCCATGCCAGGTAAATACTTCAATAGTTATTTCTCTCTTTTCTGCGCAGGATGTGGTTATGGAATCATTGGTCATCTTTTTAATCGTGTTTTTGAAGATGAAAAACTAGATCCAAAATTATATCCTATGGTTATTGGGATCGGTTGTTATAGCCAAATATTATTAACACTACATCATGCTACTCAAAGAATCCTAGCACTGCACGGCCGAGCACCTGGACTTGCTACTGGTATGAAAATGGCAAATCCAAAAATGAAGCCTATAATATTTTCTGGAGATGGTGATTGTCTTGGAATAGGGGGGAACCATTTTATGCATATTTGCCGAAGAAACCTCGATTGCATAATTTTCATTTTTAATAATAGTATTTATGCAATGACTGGAGGACAAGGAGCACCAACGACTTTATTTGGAGCTATGAGCACTACCACACCATATAAAATGTTTGAAAATAGAGTTGATGGAATAAAACTTGCTCTAACTGCTGGAGCGACTTATGTTGCACGAACAACAGTAGCACATCCTCGTACGTTAATGAAATATTTTAGAAAGGCACTAAAGCATAAAGGTACTTCAGTAATTGAAGTAATTACTCCATGCGTTACATATTTTGGGAGGAAAAATCTGGATAATTTAGGAGCTGAAAATTTAGGCATAGAAGGACAAAAAATGGAAAACACTGGCATAATGATTGATTGGATAAAAAGGAATAGTATACGTATTAACCAAGCAAAATTCATGACAGAAGAGGAATTATTAAATAAATATGTTATTGGAGAGTTTAAAATAGATCCTAACAAACCAGAATACTCAGAAGAATACGCTAAAATTAAGAAAATCGCAATGGAGGGAAGATAATAAATGGTTCGATATGAAATACGTATAGCCGGTTTTGGTGGGCAAGGAGTAATTACTCTTTCAAAGATGATGATAACTGCTGTGTCATTATATGAAAACCTAGCGGCAACTCAAACAGAAGCATATTCGGCTTCAGCTAGAGGTGGTAGGTGTTGGGCGGATATTGTAGTCGAATTAGATAGAAATATTGAAACTATTGATTATCCTCAAGCTTTAAGACCATATGATTTTTTAATAATACTTTCTGGGGAATCTGCTGCCAGTGTTAATCCTGATTATATTAAGAAAGGTGAAAATACAGGATATTTACTTTGGGATCCATCAACTATACAGAAGTTTAGAGCCGTGAGAAAAATTAAAAAAGCGTTAAGTATTCCTGTTCAGAAATTAGCTGTTGAAAAATTTGGGAATATTGTATTTGGTAATTCAATCCTTTTTGGGGCTTTTACAATCCTTTCTGGGATAATTTCTGAAGAATCAGCTATAGAAACTCTGAAAAAATTTGTACCTAGTTCTACATTAGAAAAAAATCTGGAAGCATTTGAACTTGGAAAAAAAGAGGCTCTAGATTTTATTAGGAAATTAAAAGAGGAAAACTAAAACTATGTATGTTGAAAAAATAAAAAAAGGTTGGCAAGAATTAGAATCTGAAATCATTAAAACGGGTAAATGCGTATATTGTGGGGCATGTGGAGCGTTTTGTGCTGATATAAAATTTGATACCTTAAAAGAGATTCCAATTGAAGATGGTTCATGCAAAGATAGTAATACATGTAGGGATGGGTTTGGATTATGCTATAATTTATGTCCAAAAACTGGGACAGATCAAATATCCCTCTCTTTGTTAGATAAATTGGTTTTTGGAAAAGAAAAAGATCAAATTTTAGGACATTATATAGATATTTTATCTATTAAACTAACAGATAAAGCTAAAGAGCACCTACCTATGGAAGCTGGTCCCATTACTTCCTTATTATTTACAGCAATGGAGGCGGGTTTAATAGATGCTACAATAATTACAGATAAAGATGAAAAATTTGTACCATTTCCTATAATTGCAGCAAGTAAAAAAGAGATTTTCAAAGGAATAGGTTATAAGCCAAGCCAGAGCCCAACATTATCGTTAGTTGGGGATGCAATTAATAGAGAATTTACAAATATTGCTGTAGTTGGTACTCCCTGTCAAATTCAAGCTTTACGTAAGATACAGAATCATCATATATTCGATTTTGAGGCATATGATCTAGTCTCCCTAGCAATAGGTACCTTTTGTTTTGGAACTTATTATAATCAACTAATTGATCAATGTTTTAATGAATATGACATCAAAAGCGATGAAATTATTAAAATTAATAATGATAAGGGCACATTTAAAATGAAAATACATACGAATTCAAGCATTAAGGAGATTCCACTAAATTATATTTATGATAAATCTATTCGAAATGCATGCTTTTCATGTTCTGATTATACAGCTTCATTTGCAGATATTTCTATTGGTAATATCGGAAGCGATAATGGTTGGAAAACTATAATTATTAGGACTGATAGAGGAAAAGAGATTTATGATTTGGCGGTAGAGAAGGGATTTCTTGAAACTAAACCTCTAACTAAAACTAATGAAGAACTGGTATTAGATATTACTCGGTGTAAAACTGACATTGTGAAAATTGAATCTATAACAAACCATTCATCAGAAATTAAAAGCTTTATAATTAGGAACGAAAAGATTGCGAGGGCTTATAGACCTGGCATGTTTGTGATCCTATGGCTTCCAGATATAGATTTTTTACCAATGTCAATTTCAAAAATAGAAGGGAGTCTTATTGAAATTACAGTTCAGAAGATTGGTGAAGGTACTGCTAAATTATTTGATCTTAAAGTAGGAGATAGTATGGGTATAAGAGGTCCTTTTGGAAACTCATGGAATTACGAAGATGCTTCTAATATTCTTATTGTCGGAGGGGGTATGGGGATTGCTGCTATAACATCATTAATAGAGCCGTTAAAACATAATCGAAAAAATGTTTATGTAACAATTGGAGCTCAAGATAAAACCTCTTTAATTTTTGCAGATAGGTTGATAGAACTTATTCCAAATACGACCTGTACTACGGATGACGGTTCTTTTGGGAGAAAATGTTATGTAACAGACACAATTGAAGATGTTATAACCAATAATAATATAGAATTAATTATCACGTGTGGTCCAGAAGTTATGATGAAAAAAATACTAGATCTAGCTGAATCAAAAAACATTAAAATTCAGGCTTCTCTCGAGAGAAAAATGAAATGTGGAGTAGGTTTATGCGGTTCATGTTGTATAGGTGTAGATAATGACATTTCTGTTTGCAAAGATGGGCCAATATTCAATTCAGAGCAATTAAAAACATTCCCACAGTTTGGAAGTTATTCAAAATAAATTTCTTAATATTTTCAAAAAACTATTAATTAAAAGTATTATTCAATTTCAGTCATTCTACAATTATCAACTTCTTTTCTTTTTTCTTATTTTCTTATTCTCTTCAAGTTTTTTTGGAAGTTCTTCCCTCCAAGCTAATAAATCTTCAATACGAGTAGCACCCATTATTTTAAGATACGCCTCCTCTAGATCTTTTGTTTCCGTTGATTCAATTATTTCCTTTGGGCTCCCCTCTACTTTTATTACCCCGTTATCAATTATTCCTATTAAATCACATAAGTTTTCTGCGGCATCAAGAAGATGAGTACATATAAAGATAGTTTTATCTGCTTTCTTAGCAAGATCAGATATTAGATCCTTAACCATTCTAGCAGCTGCAGGATCTAGATTTGAAGTTGGTTCATCTAAAAAAAGAATTTTCGGATCTTGAATTAAGGCTGCGCATAAACACACCTTTTGTTTCATTCCTCTACTATATCCTTCTAAAAGATCATTTTCACGTCCTTCTAAATCAAAAATATCAATTAATTCCTCTATACGATTAGAAATAATCTCTTTTGGTAAATAATATAGCTCCCCTACAAATTCTAAAAATTCTTTTGCTGTTAATTTTTGATATAAGCCAGGTGTTTCAGGAAGGAACCCGGAATTAATTTTAACTTGTTGACTTTGAGATATGATATCATAACCGACAACTTTAGCAGTACCTGATGTTGGTGAAATAATTGAATTTAACATTCTTACCGTCGTAGTTTTTCCGGCTCCATTGGGACCAAGTAATCCAAAAGTTAAGCCATAAGGGATTTTTAAGTTTAAATTATTAACAGCCATAACATTTCCGAAATTTTTAGTGAGGTTATTTGTTATTATTGCATAATTTTCAGAAATTTTTATACACATCCAAATTTTGAACTATTTTTCTATTTACTTGATTAATTTTCTTTTAATTTTTCTAATAAAAAAAGTTTTATGAGAATGGTAGTACTTAAATGGATATTTCATTTAATATGAGAGGAATTTGGTATCAAAAATGTGATATAAATTTTGTTAATTTATAAATTTTCAAAGAGGTCTTCAAACTCAGCTCCCAAAGCAATGGCAATTTTGGTTATGGTTTCTTCTTTAAATGCTTTTGTGAGCTGCTCGTCATCCATTTCGCTTAAAGAAGCAAGTTTTTCGAGGTTAAGTCCTGCTACTTCAGCAACCACCCTTAATTCTGATAAAGATTTACCCTCCAAGATATCTTTAATTATCGGTTCTTGGTAAAATATCTCATGGATCGGTTTTTTCAAGATTTCCGATATTTTAAAGGATATCGTTAGGGATGGATTGTATGAACCCCGCTCTAAATAATAGATTGTCTGGCGAGAAACCCCTACAAGCTTAGCCAATTCTAACTGGGGCAGATCCATTTCCTCCCTGAATTGCCTTATCCTTGAAGTGATTTTTTTTTTAAATTTCATGCTTTCTCAACTTTCTATTACTCTTTCCAGAGCCTTAATCATAATAATAATTAAAAAAAATATTGAATTTTAAACTAATTTGAACAAATCTTCTATTTTACACTGTAGTACTTCTGCGATCTTATAAGCTAATGCTAAACTTGGGTTATATCTTCCCTCTGCTAAGTAATTAATTGTTTGAACTGGAACTCCCACCTTTTCTGCTAATTGAGGTGTGGAGAGATTTGCTTTTTCCCTTAATTCCGTAATAGAGGTCTTTAATTTCTCGCCTTCACGCATCTTGGAGAGAATATAACTGATAAAGTTATCGAATGCGAGCTCCTCAGGTTTGAAGATTTTATCTTCGAGACCACTTGGAACAGCTGAATACTTTGTCATCATCTCCTTAATCTTCTTTTCAATGATATGTGGGTCTTTTAATCCAGGGATATAACCTTCAGGTCTAACGTGCCCGCTCTTCGCGCTTGCTGCAGCCGCACTTGAACCTGCTGTCTCGATCTTCACCGTAAAAGTTTTGAACATCCTGTCAAAAACCCCATTTACAATGTTGATATTTTGTATGCGGGAATATGGAATAATAGCACGAATCTTAGTCAATACTCCATGATTTATGATGATATGATCCTCTGAAATCTTGTATGTAAAATTCTTGATATAGGCCGTATTATAGAGATAAATGAGAACTATCAATATTCCAAAAATTCCATATACTATTATGAAAACTATATAGATCACTTCCATAGGAACTACTACGTCATTTTCCATACCGTCCGTATATATCATAATCATTATCCAACATGTGAAAAACGCTCCTGCTGTAGCAATAGCACCGAGTAACAGTATAGATTTTAAGAGTTCCTTGTTCTTATAAGAGCTAGAAATACCAGCTTCATATACATTTTTTTCTTTACTCATTTTTTTTTCACCAATTTTTTTTATATGTTAAATATTTTTAATCATTTTTACCAAGAGGTATCTACTTCCTACCAATCGATATTAAAGATGATCAGTTATTATGTTACTAAACTTAACATGCATATTTAAATGTTTCGAAAAGATCAAAAAATAAATGACAAGGGCTTATAGTAGGGTTTCATGGGATGTTAAGTTTATTTAACATCACAATTTTTGATTAATCCATGGTTAAAAATATGATATAAATTTTGTTGTCTAAAATTTTTTAATCCCTAAACTTCTTTTTATATTTAACTTGGCTAATCATACTAAAAAAGGACTAATATTTGGATTTATTGGGGTAATTTTTGTAGGGTTGCAACCTATTATTGCGATTTCAAAACCCTCAATGGTAAATGCTCACATTTCTGCTGCTATGACTTGTTTAGTAGAAACAGCTATTTTTTTTCCTTTAATGTTAATTGAGTTGAAAAAGAACAAAAATAATACTCATGACCATGATATCAGTACCCATTCTTTATTGCAGGGGTGGAAAAATAATCTACGGCTACTGATTTTCATAGGGTTTATTTTTGGAGTTAATCAAATTTTTTTCTTCATAGGATATGATATGGCTGGTGCTATTAATGGCTCTTTAACACAAAAAACAACGGTGTTCTTCTCAATGCTTTTAGGATATTTGATTCTTAAAGAAAAAATAACAAAATTACAATTAATTTTTTCAATAGTATTATTCTTTGGTTTAACGATAGGAATTACTCAATTTTTTTCTCTTGTCAAATTTGATATTACCATTTTAATAGGGGTTGTAATATTATTAGCAATATCATTTTTATGGATGCTTGGGCATACATTAACAAAACCTATTTTTAATAAAAAAGAGGCTACTCCCATACAAATGGTTTTTATTAGAAATTTACTTTCAGGTTTTATTCTAATTTTTACGTATCTTATTTTTTTTCCCATAGATTATAAAATGTGGCTTGATCCCGACAGTCTATTCTTTTTTCTAATAATGGGCACAGTTTATGGCTCTGGATTAGTATGTTGGTACAAGACTCTCTCTTATTTAGATATTTCTAAAGCAACTATAATATTTGCTCCGACACCGATAATTTCAGCTATA
>JAHLWJ010000230.1 GCA_019057975.1 Promethearchaeota archaeon
GTTCCATGAGAATCCGATCCAGAAACAAAGACCACTTCTTCTCCTTTCATCCTCAGAAATCTTGCAAATACATCTGCTGACAGAGTACTTCCAATTAAATTGCCCAAATGAGGCATAGCATTCACATAAGGCCATGCAGAAGTTACAATCCATTTACCTTTTGAAATTTTCGCTAAATTAATCACCTAATTACACTCGTTTATATATAGAACGAATATTAGCTTAAATATTTTCGACTAAACGAGATATTTGTATTTTATTAATTGCACACTAATCAACAACAATTCTTGCTCCGCAGTATCTACAAGCATTAATTTCATTTTTCATCTTTTCAAGACATGGTTGATGATAATATGAACCACATTTATCGCATTGGTAAACATGATAATCCCCTAAGAAAATATTATGACAATATGAACATGAAGCATCAATTTGGTCAATATCTTTATCAGGGATCAATAGCATTTTTGCCACTTTTCCTCGTTCTTCTTCTAGTATTCTTATTTTTTGAGATTCTTCATCTTTTTCTTTAACTAACTTTAATGCTGCTCTTGGTAATTCTAACAAAAAGAAGCAAAATGGGCATCGAAATACATTTTCCTTATACTCAGTCTTTTTGGCCCACATTGCAGCACATGATAAATGCATAGCCCTATCACATGAAGGGCAATATCTACCTTCGGTATAAAATTCAGCTCCTGTGGCGGGAGCCTTTACAGAATGACAAATATGACACTTTTCTTGTGATCTGTTTTTTCCGCTCATCATTAACCTGATTTCTAAGACTGCAGGCTTTCTTAATGGTAATGCAATTTCGCTAACCAAGGGTGCCATATTTTCTTTTTTCTCAGGAGAGAAATAATCAGAAGTTTGTCTTACCTCTTTTTTTGAAACAAATGCTTTAATGCCATCTGACAGTTCTTTGGAATTAGTAAAGTGATAATAATCCCCTCTTGTTAGTTGAGCAATTCTTTTCAATGATAATTTTCCATGTTGTTGAAATCCCCCTAATTGACAAGTATCTATATAAACTCCTAATCCCTTAGCAATATTTATTATTTTTTCTAACCTATTTATATCAATCTCTAATTTGCTATCAGTCATTATGAGAATTCGAAAGGTTTTTCCCCCAATTTTACGAATCTCCCCAACTAAGACTTGTAAAGCAAAAGCAATTCCCTGATGTAATATGCCCTTACCAGATATCTGAACTCTTTTTAGTGATGCAATTAATCTATCAGCGTCAAATGCAAAATCAATTAATCTTTTCGTTGAATCTCCGAATGAAATTATTGAAATCCTATCTTTCATATCAATTGATAATTTTGATTGGATGAAATTTCTTACTGTCTGAAGCTCCGCAACTAATCTATTAGGCTTGAAATCCTTTCTTAGCATGGATCTAGACGTATCAAGTAATATCACTGTATCTTCGATTTTTATTTCTGGCAACGTATCTCTAAAAAGACTTTATTTATCTAAAATTAATAAAATAATAGTAGTAAAATCTTATAAATTTCTATATTCCACAAATCAAGAAAATGAGAAAATTTGACGTATAAATTAATTCAATGTTCTTTTAAAAAACTATAAGCAAACAATGTAAATACCTTAATGGCTTTAATATAGTCTTGAATTTCTATATATTCATTAACTGCATGAGCACTAGTTGCTATTCCAGGTCCAAATAGTATCGTTGAGGAGCAATAACCGCTATTACGATAATGTGAAGCATCAGCACTTGCCGGAAAGAAGAATGGAATGGGTTTTTTCTTGTAGATTTTCTCAATAATACTATTAAGATGTTTCAGATCTTTTGATTTTTTCCAATCTTTCCAATATGAGGGTTTAGAATCTTTTAGGACTTCTAAATAAACAAAAATTTCTTCAGGATTCCCGGTTGGTTCATTTTTGATTTCATATCCTAAACCAGTTATAACTTTTCTCAATGCTTCCAGAATTATTTCAGTTGTTTGACCCGGTAATAGCCTAAAATCCATTATAGCCTCACATAGATCTGGTATAACATTTGGTTTTATTCCGCCATTAATCATATTTAAACTTGCTACAAGTTGAGTATTGGCCTCAATGATATTTTGTAATAAAGGTTGTTCACCTAAGATTTTTTCAAAAATGTCTTTACTTGGAAAAGCAATACTCACGTTTTCCTTTAATTCACTTAAAGACATGGGGGGCTTAATTTTGGGAAGAAATTCTCCTAATTTATCTAGATTTTGGATTATCTCACTCATCATATAAATGGCATTTTTTCCAGCAAAAGGTATGGCAGCATGACTGGAAATTCCATTTGTAACTATTTTTATTTCAATTCGTGCTTTTTCCCCTACTATAGAACCTTTCCCTAGAGGATCTAACCCTGTTGGTTCTGCTATTATGACAAAATCACACTTTATTGCAGTTAATTTGTTTTCAACAAGCCATTTCGTTCCTAAAAATCCACCAGTTTCTTCATCGGCTACAGCATTTAAAATCAGATTTCCTGATAATTCTAAATCTAGTCTTTTTAATATCTTCAAGGCAATAACTACCGCCGCTAATCCTCCCTTCATATCTGTGGCACCTCTGCCATAAATTCTTTTCCTTTTAACTGTTGCTGAAAAAGGCGGATACTTCCATTCTTCTTCGGAACCTGGAGGAACAACATCCATATGTCCATTATATAAAAGATTCTTACCATCAAAATTATCATTCAATGTTGCCATTAAATTAGCACGATTATCTCCAAATGGAAAAACCTCACAATTAATACCGACATCTTTCAAATATTTCTCAACCTTTAATGCCACGTTTTTTTCATTGCCTGGAGGATTTACTGACTCGGTTTGAATTAGCTCTTTTAGAAATTCGATATATTCTTCTCTATTATTTTCAATTTCATTAATAATTAATTCTTCACCCAAATACATTCCCTCTCTATTAATTCTTGCTTTTTCTATTTATGAAAAATTTGATAGAATTAAAATATTTAGTCATATTGTTAATCTATCTGATAAAATTAAAATATTTAGGAAATTTTAATACTTTAAAATTATTTTATAATCAAAAGTTAGGTATTACGGTTATTTTCTTGATTCGACATAAAAAAGAAATTAAAAGCGTATTTATTGTCGTAATTTTCATTTCAATAGTTTTGATAAGTAATGTGCAAATTATTAATCATTCCAATCTTTCAAAAGAAAACTTAGTTGATGATAATCAATTAGAAGAATTACCAAATAGTGCTAATCTCGAAATAGATGAGTATATCACGGGTTTTGGTGATGATCAAGATGTAAGAATTTACGTGAATAACGAATCTGAAAATCTCAACGATAACCAGGGCTTTTTCGAAGTGCCTTCAATTACTTCAGATGATATGTATCTCACTTATGGAGATTTTAACTTCACCTTTCAAAATAACTTTACCACGGAATATGTTCTTGAAGATGATGATGCACTTTATGCAGACAATTTTATCTCTTTTGATTATAACACAGGCAATTCAGGAGTTTCTTTCACAAATGGTACACCCATCGATGGAACTTTCAATCCAGATTTAATAGATGGTTCTAATTCTTCTTATATTGAAGTTATTACTGCAAATGGTCTCCTAAATTTTACTATACAAGCTAATTACAATGACACAACATATACTTCAGGTGTTATCAATGGTAATGTTGAATTTAATCGGTCCCAAATTTTAGGACTTATCTATTCCTTAGTCATCAGCCTTACTTTAAATGCGAATTTAACTGTGAGATTAAAAGATTATTCACAATCTACTTGGAGAGAAGTGATATCTTCGCTCCCCTTTAATAATAGTCTAGGTATTCAAGAATTAAGAGATAATTTGATTAACGAAAATTTAAATAACATTGATCTAACAAATACAGCTTATATCCAATTTATTTTTGAAAGAGAGGATCAAAGTCCATTTAACGCAAGATTATATGAATTTGATATGCAATCTACTTATGCTTTCGACCTTCCTATAACTGATCAAGAGTATGTTGCATTAGAATTTGACTTAAAGGGTACACAATCAACTGTTAATGGATTTTATGCCTGGATAAGAACATTGGATCTAATTGAAGCAGCAACCACCCAGTTAAATATTACTTTATACCGATCAAACGCCACAGTAGTTCGTACAGATGATAATTTAAGGAATGTGAGGTTGGGTCCTAACTACAATGAAATGCTTGATACTCAACTGGTTAGCTATACTAATGATCAATTATCTTATTTTGAATTTAATATTGCTAACACTTTAAATCTCTCAAACTATTTTGTTGTTATAAAATCAGATAATTCAAAACAAGTATACAGCTTGGTTACAATACCCTATTATGATTACGGAGAAGCTGTTGCAAGAACTGAACATCAATTAATTATTACGGAAGACAATGGTGTTGAATGGAAAATCTCTAAAAAAGTAGTAGAAACCGATAACTGGGATTACGAAAACCGACATTTAGATGCTAGTTCTTTTAAATTGAACGTTACTAGAGGTTATATGCCATCTGATTTTATTTTCAATGACAACAATACATTAAGGATTCAAGATATGATAATAGAGAATTTAGAAATTAGTTCATATCCATATAATGAAAGCTCTTCTTTAACATGGGGTTTAGGAAGATGGAATCATACATTTGCAACCGCAATTGAAGATGATCCTTCTGATGAATTCCAAGTTTATTTAAATTGGAATAGAAGTATTATAAAAGGTTTTAAATTTAACGTTAGTAGTTATTCTGTAAATGCCTATTGGATTGATGGTGCTGTAGCCTATTATAATGCAACTTATAATAATAACCCGGAATGGGTATTGAACTTCTATTTTAATGAAACAGATGATCCGAACTTTGATAATTGGGATTTTATTGAATTTTGGTACGTATACCCCAATTTTATGAGTGCTCACAATATAACAAATCCAAATGATGACGAATTTCTTTGGCAATTAGATGAAGAATCAATTGTGACAGATAGCCCAAGCAATTTCAAATTAGTAATTAATAAGACTTTTTCAACTCTTGAAGGAATATATACACTTAATTTAACGAGTTATAATTTCATTGATGAAATGCATAGTTATATTAATTATTATGGAACTTTGTGGGAGACAAATGGTTTCATGTATGGAGATAATATTTCTATTAGTGTGGATATACAAGACCATAATTTTAAAGCACCTCTGAGCGGCGATTTGAATGCTACGCTTTTTTATCCAAATGGTACAAGATATCCAAATGCGGATTTATTATCTTCATCTGGAATTGTTGGTGAATCTGTATTATCTTATGATTTCAATAACAACACTATTCTAGATATAACAAAAGATCTTTCTGAATTTGGGGAATATGAGTTAGGGTTCTTTTGGTCCAATGGTTCTGCTATAGGATGTAAAAAATTGACCATATATATAGATGTGTACGACCTTGAATTATATAATTGTACTTATTTATCAAATTTAGATAGTAATGTTCTTATTGGGGAATTAAATAATAAAGTCTTTCAAGACTACACAATATTAATTGCTTCTATAAATGATACTACGGGGATTTCTACACCCAACTTTTATCCTATAAATAATTCAGATTTAAACCAAGTATATTCTTATGAAATAGGAGGACAAGAACTATCCATTTTAATGAACTCTTTTTTACAAAGTGAAGATATTCTAAACCCAAACGAAATAGTTAACTTTAAAACCACCGTTCAAAATATACATTCCTTTATCCCTGTTGACGTTACAGTTAACTTTAAATTAGTTTCATATGTTGATGAAGATTGGATTATAGCTGAAAATACTTCACCGACTATTAATCTAAATTTTTCAGGAACTCCCGATAACACCTATGAATTCGACGTTAACCTTACAATCCCAAATTTAGATGTGGTTACAAATACTTGGGAAGGTTTAAACGCACCCATAAGGTTAGGAGGAGTGAAAGCAATAGTTACTTTATCGATCGATGATATTGAAGTCGGAGTATTTGAAAGCGCCGATTTTTCACTATTAAGCAACGAAACGAGTGATAATTATGAAGGTTATATTCTTGGTTTAACAGTAACAGAAGAAATGACAAGTAAAAGTATATTATATGAATTTGAAAGAGATGAATGTCTTTACTACCCTGATAATACTTCATTTTTAGTTAATATAATCGATGAAAATTATGTTAGTAGTTATAAACAGTTCGATGATAAGTTTTCATTAAATCTTAATAGTATATTCACTGATATTACTATAACTCCAGATTATCCTAGGACTGGTGAGATTATTAATGTTAGTTCAATCTTAACAACTGAATTTGGAGATGAATTACCAGCTAAAAATGTCGCTTGTGAGTATTATAATTCTAGTAACTCTTGGGTCAATATTGGTTCAGATTTTACAAATGATAATGGTTCTGTTGCATTTTTAATTAATACTGCAGTTATAGATTTTGAGGAAGAAGAAGACCTAATTTTAAAATTATCTTGGGATGGTGATATAATAAAGGGGGCTTCAAAGAATATAACGATTGAACTAATCCAAGAGATAAACAATTTTTCAATTTCGATTAAGCAAAATGATATATTTATCTATAAAAGTAAACTTACAACGCTGACAATTACGATAAAAAATTTTGGGGACTCAAATTTGAGATTTTTTAATATTTCTGTTAATATTGAGGGTGCTTTATCACATTCGATTGTAGAAATAAATAATATTAAACTAAATAAGCTTTCGCCAGATGAAATTACAGAAATCACAATTGAAATTGAGATTCCTCAAATTGATAGATTGGAAATAAATTTTTCAATTACAGCTCAGAATATTCTAACAGGTGAAAATATCACCGTTTCGGAACACTCTTCTTTTAAAGTATTCGATACCCCGTTGTCCGATTCTTTTTTCAAACTATTTATGTTTATCATGATAGCTCTCTTTGCTTTGGTTTGGATTTTAGCAATAATTTATTCACTCAAAGTTAGAAAAAGAATCGAAGAACCTGTTGTTGAAGAAATCGAAAGAAGACCAAGAAAAGGGAAATATGTGATGGTATCTGAACTTAAGAAACCAGAACCACCTAAAAAAGCACCTAAAAA